>JBAPYY010000893.1:0-2568 GCA_049284975.1 Occallatibacter sp. | reverse complement strand
CCTATGAAGACGTACTACAAAGACTGGGGCCCACGGCTCGGCTTTGCCTATGCTGCTGACAGCAAGACCGTCATCCGCGGCGCCTATGGCATCTATTACGCGCATGGCGGCGGAACTTCAGGCGGCGCAACCGCGTTGCCGTCCTCTAACATGTTGCTTGGCTTCTCGGCAGCGCCAAGTCCTTCGACTCCTGGTGCATCGCTTCCAGCCTTCTACCTGAACGGGGCTTCGCAATTCGCCAACACAACAAACTACCCAGGTACAGTCAACGGCCTGGCCAACGCCCCAAACAACAAGAACTTTGGTGGCCCCGGGTATACAGTTACCGCGCCTGGAACCACGACGATCAACCCGGAGTACGGCACTTACTATGCCAGCAATTCCGTGGCGCCCAACAATATTTCCTCCACACTGGCCTATCTTGATCCCCAGTTGGGCGGCCGTACGCCGACCTTCGAGGGATGGTCTGCGGGCGTCCAACGCCTCGTGACCAAGGACCTAACTCTCACCGTGAGCTACGTTGGCAACCAGGGACACTTCCTGCTGCCAAGCGGCTCCGCGCGCGGCTACTGGGCCAATCAGTTGGATCCCCAGTACCTGGCCTTGGGTAGCACCATCCTGGGCGCAAAGACCGCTGCTAGCATGCCAGCAACCGCAAACAATGGGGCGGGTGCGTTTACCTACCCAACCTACAACTACACCGTCGCACAGGATCTTGTGGCGTTCCCGCAGTACAAGGGCGTCACCGATCAGGTGGATTCGATAGGCAACTCGAATTACAACGCGTTGCAGGCCACCGTAGTGCAACGGCTCAGCCACGGTCTTACCGTATTGGCCAGCTACACGTATAGCCGGACAATCGACGACATCGGAACCTTCCGCTCTGGCTATGCCATCCCTGCCGGCGCCTTGGCCAACAATCCAACCAAGTCCGTGCCGATTGACCGGATTGAGCGGTCGCTCAGCACACAAGACCAGCGCCAGAACCTCGTCTTTACCAGCACTTACGATCTACCTTTCGGCAAGGGGCACATCGGCGGTGGCAACCCAGTTGTGAGCAACATCATCGGCGGGTGGCGCATCTCTGACATTGTCAGCTACGTCTCAGGCAATCCGCTGGCAATTACGTCGGCCGCTTGCGGAAATGCGACTGGCCAAGGCACCTGCATGCCCGCGTACAACACGGCATTCACCAGTGCTAGCGCCGGTGGCAATGCGGCACGCCAGAACGGCAAATGGGGCTCGGGCGCAACCAGAACTACTTTGCCTTCGATCCAGTACATCAACCCCGCGGCCTTCCTGCCGACAACCTCGTTTGTAAACCCTAACTGTACGGCCGGAACAACAGCATGCACCGGAATGGTGCTTGGCGATGCTGCCCGCACCGCTCCCTTTGATTTGCACGGCCCCTCCAACTACGACATCGATGGCACCGTCCGCCGGACCTTCGATATCTGGAAGGATGGACGGGCGAAGTTCATCTTTGAAGCGAGTGTCTTCAACGCCTTCAACCATGTTTGGTTTGGCAGCCCGGCAACCACAGCGGACGGCTCGATCAATTCATCGATCACTACGTGGGACACTTCGGCGATCCCGTGCGGTCCTAACACCAAAGGCGTTCTTACTGGTAGCTGTACCATTGGCGAGATTGCCGGTCAGGCAAACAGCCCCCGTCAATTCCAGTTCGCGGGGCACATCACCTTCTAAGACGCTCCAGCGTCTTAGCAAACCGGGAGGGGTTGGGAAACCAACCCCTCCACTTTTTTGCGAATTAATTCCATACAATTGAGAAGTTGCATTTGGTAAATCAGGAGTACGGATGAAGATTATTACCGGCTTTGTGAGCTTGATATTGTTATTGGGAATGGCAACGACCGCGTGTGCTGGTGCAAACGCTGAAGAGAGTCCATGGTCTGAGCGTGCGGCAAACGCGGCGATCGAGCGTTGGCCGGATGGACGCTTTGTTCCCGCCGGCCAGCGCTGGGCCTGGAATTACGAATTAGGTACGCTGCTGGAAGGGATGGATGCCGTGTGGCTGAACACCGCCGATCCGCGCTATTACAAATACATCAAGAGCTCGGTCGATCAGTTTGTCATGCCCGATGGCTCCATCCCTACATGGAAGCCGGAAGAAAACCAGCTCGACAACATTCTACTGGGACGTCAGCTTTTGCTTTTGTACGGCGTAACTCAGGATGCGCGATACGCCAAGGCCGCCAAGCTTTTGTATGAGCGATTGCTTCATCAGCCGCGCACCGCGTCGGGCGGCTTCTGGCATAAGCAGAAGTACCCCAATCAAATGTGGCTGGATGGACTTTATATGGCCGAGCCATTCTATGCCGAATATGCGGCAACATTCCATCACCCTGAAGCCTTCAACGATATTACTCATCAGTTTGTATTGCTGAACGAGCATGCGCGCGATGTGAAGACCGGCCTGCTTTACCACGGCTGGGATGAATCGAAGCAGGAGCGCTGGGCCGATAGAAAGACAGGACTATCTTCGCAGTTCTGGGCCAGGGGCATGGGTTGGACCATGATGGCGCTGGTTGACGCGCTGGCCTATTA
>JBAPYY010000892.1:0-2481 GCA_049284975.1 Occallatibacter sp. | reverse complement strand
TTCCCTACGCTGATCGTACGTGTCCATATCTCTGCCTGTCACTTTCTGCGGCATCCCTTGCTCGTGCGCGATCAACGAATTGAGAATGTCGATGGCACCAACCAGAGCACGGATCGCGACATTGAGCGCGGACGCGTGCGCGCTTGTCGATCCACTCTCCAGCCGTATTGATTTTCGCGTAGGCTTGCACGGCAGCGACCATGGCGGATGCCGTCAGCTCCCCTTCTCCCGCCCTTTCCTTGATCAGTTCCAGAGCTGCGCGGATATTCTTCTGGCGCTTCGGGAAGAACCCAGCGCGTGAGCGTGACGGTAGCCGCCTCGTGATGGCCCCGTGTTCCTCTGAAGACGGTTCAGGAGCTGATGGGGCATAAGACGATCGCCATGACTGCCCGCTATTCCCACTTGTCCCCAGGTCATAAAAAACGAGACGCTGGAGCGTCTCGTCACTCCAGTATGCTCCGCCTCGTAGGGGATCGACCCGGAACCGGAATTGCTTCCCCGCTCATTTTCGAACCACGCGGAAACCACCTCAGATGCCGAGTCGGTTTCCGGTACACTCTCGGTACAATGTGGTTCCCTTCTGAATTAGGGCCACAAAACACCTTTGTAGTTGCAATTGATTCCGCAAGTAAGCCATTCATTCTATTTAACTTATTTGGTGCACGGAGGGGGGCTTGAACCCCCACGGCCTTGCCGTCTGCGGATTTTAGGTACTTTGCGAGTGCTCTCAATTAATGGCAAACTAAGCAAGTTATTTTGCGCAAATGTGAAACTGTGCAAGTAAATGTGTAAGTCTGCCAAGGCGCCTGCAGATTTTCGCGGTGGGCCCCGAATGCGTCCCAGCGAGGCTCTTCTAGAACGCTCTTTTGCCTCAGCGGTGCAAATTTCCTGTTTGCCGGCAACCCGGAAGTAACCCCGAAAACTGCGTTATGTCCGGCTATCTGGTTTACGCTCACCGTGCGATGAATTGATCGAGGCGACGACATTTCGCCAGATAGTCCTGTGAAGATAGCGGTCCCTCGCCATGCGTGGCCAGTAGTGCAAGCCGTGCCGGCGCAACGCTTGACCTAAGCTAGCCTGCCACCAGAAATTGACGTTGAGGCTCGCCTCAAGCGTACGGAACTGATGCCACCAGTAAATGGGAATGTAAATGAAGTCGCCGGGCTCGAGGATCGCACGGAACGGAGTCGCACGACTGAATAGTGGGTAGCGGGAGAGGTCCGGCTTTTCGATCTCGACACGGCTGAAGTTCGACATGTAGTCCCAAGCGCTTCGTGGATAAAGCTCGTCGTGCTGCGTCGAAGGGAACAGAATGATCTCCTTTCGGCCAAGGAGTTGGATGTTGATGTTATCTTCCATGTCGTAGTGTGTCTTCGTGACGTTTCCGGTCGACCCCATCCAGATGTTCTTGGTGATGAACTCGCGGAGAATGTACGGGATTGGCGGCGACTCTTCGTTTAGCGCACCCCACGTGTGGAGCGGCTGCTGGTGAACGCGACACTTCTCGTCCGCGTTCGCCGGCACGAATATACTGTCGACGGCCTTAGCGAACGCGACTTTCGGTTCGACACCGATTTTCAGCCTCTCGGCGTAGTCGAGGTAGTCGCCATTCGTGGAAACGCCAATCTCTAGACTACGCGCGCCGTACATCGCCTTCAAATACTCGGGCGTCCATTTGTACGAAGGGGGCCAGTCTTTGACGGCGCCACGCACGATGACGGGGCGCTCGCGACGCACATAGAGTTCAGCGAACTCTTCGACGCTCGGTGCGAGAGCGACGTCGACAGATGCAGCGTCCTCAAACATGCGGTCGATATTATCACGGGCGCGACTGACGCGCCACGCCTTTTTTGGCCGCAGCGGCAGTGGGCGGTTTGAAGTCCCTTCTGAAAGGAGGCTCCGCTCCCGTCTTGTTGAGGCACGGAGTCAAGCAGGCAAAGTTGTTAGGGCGTGAACTCATAGACCCGCCATTGGACAGGTTGCCCAATGTCCGCATCGGGCCAATCGCGTCATCTTGGCGCCCCGCCGTCAACTTCCGGTCCACCCCCCGGATCACGCTTGACGTTTACACGCAGGCGACGACGACCGGCAAGCGGGCCGCCCACCCGGAGATCATCCGCAATTACCCGGTGCGCCAGCCGTTGTTGTGGGTGTGAATTTGTTGGTGCCCGGAGGGGGACTTGAACCCCCACGGCCTTGCGGCCTGCGGATTTTAAGTCCGCTGCGTCTGCCAGTTTCGCCATCCGGGCCTGCACTGCAAATACATTATATTGAGCTATTTAGGCCAAGCCAACTACATTACAGCAACGGCCTCAAAAGCTCCGGTGGCAGTTCTGGTGGCACTTTCTCCTGAATCCGATTCAGTGTCGCACAAACGCTGGACTGCCGCCAGCCTATGCTGAGGTCCAAGGTGAGCGTAGCGGCAGGTCATCTGAATGGTTTTGTGCCCCATCAGGTCCTGTACCGTACGCAGGTCAACGC
>JBAPYY010000891.1:0-1802 GCA_049284975.1 Occallatibacter sp. | reverse complement strand
TAGTCACTGAGGTCTGAAGTTCTGCTGCGTCTGCGGAGAACTTCAGACAACGAAGCTCGTTGCTATTATGCCGCTTGCGTTCCGTATCGGCGATAGGTGTGCAGAGTATCGCCGAGGACACGGCGGCCTTTGCTGGTCACACGCCAGCGGCGGGTGTGCGGCACCTTGGCGAGCAGGCCGCGCACGTGCAGGCGCTTGAGCAATCGGCCCACGGCTGCGCTTTGGCGACGCTGTTTCGGCCCTTGGGCAGCGCCTTGGTACAGGGCGGCGCGGATGTCTTGATTGCGAAAGCCCTGGGCGATATGGTCGCCGGCCAGCACCGCGCTGAACAGGCGAATTTCCTCCTGGCGGGCCGGGTTGAAGCCGGCGTAGCTGCGTCCTTGCCGGCGGCGGCGCTCCGTCAGGTTGTCGAGGTCGTCCAGAGCCGGCGTGGGATCGTCCACCGCGGCCAGGGCGTCCAGGTAGCGCTGGTTGCATTGCTGAGCGTGGCTTTGATAGTGGTGTAAATTGCCAACGCCTTTGCGCATGGGATAGTAACCGGTCGATGAACTGCCGTCACGGTGCTGACATGCCCGAAAGACCTTGAATTCTCCGGGTTGATTGATGACGGTCTCGATGCGCAGAATCTGTCCCAGCTTGTCGTACATCTTGAGCCAGTTGTTCTTCATGTAGTGTTTGATGCAGGCCCCCGGCTCACGCTGCGAGCGATAACGGGTCTGCACTTCGCCGTCGAAGCGTTCGTGCAATTTGCGTCCCAGGTAGGCGAACACTTTCCGAGGCGTGAAGGTCAGCAGGGCAAAGGCCAGCAGGCGGGCGAACAATCCGGCCAGAGCGTGCTTGCTGACAAAACAAAGATCGGTGGCGAACTCGGCCTGATCGCTGACCCAGTAATGGTCACCCAGTTCCTTGAGTTCCTTGGTCAAGAGCGGATTGACCTGGCGGGCGTATTTTTCCAGGATTTTCGGCCAGGGCAGCTTGACGAAACGGTTGGCCAAACGCTGGGCGGCCTTGGGATCGCTCAGCTGCGTGAAGCAGTTGTCGGTTTGCTCGAAGGGAATGTTTTTCTGGGCCAATTTACGAGCCACGAACTCATGGCCATTGACGTAAATCTGACAGGTAAAAGGGGCCCAGGTCTGCAAACGGACGTGCATCAGGCCGAGGTCGGGATCGAGAAAGTAATAATACAGCACGCGCTGCGGCACTCGGCGTGCCACAAAAATGGGACGTTTATCGGCATAGGCGAGCTTGAACGTCGGGCACGTTTCCTGGACGCACAAGATGCCGATGAGCCCTTGCTTGACGTTGTGCTGGTCGCGCTGGCTCTTGGCCCAGGCGTCCTTGTCAACGTCGCCCTGAAAATACTGATAGGTTCGACCGTACTTGGCCGCGTAATCCTTGGCATGCTGCACAAGACGCTCGGACCAAACGTCCACGGTCTTCTTCATGAAGTCGCAGCGCCGCTGCTTGAGAACGTAATCGACGAACCTTTGCAGTTCCTCGGCGCGATTGATGGGCAGATGCCCCTTGAAAATGACCCGGTCGAAGCACGATAGCGACCAGGAAATTTGACTGGCGAACTTGTCATGGAAGGAGCATACTGATTTCATGGCATCCGCTTTCCTGAATGACTGGTGGTACAATCATTTTGGAAAGTAGGATGCCATTTTCATCACCATTGGGTTGCGGGCGAAGCCCGCGTTAAGACAGGGCGGCGAGATACATGAGCCATAAGAGAGTCACAAATCCTACGGCCACCAGGACAACCCACCAGCCTGCGACGGCGGCTGCCCTGACCTTTTTCT
>JBAPYY010000890.1:0-2219 GCA_049284975.1 Occallatibacter sp. | reverse complement strand
AAGTCACTGTCTATGTGGATGACGCCCGCGCTTTCTTCAAAAAGACCAACCAGAAATACGATCTGATCGTCTTCGGCTATCTCGACTCTCACACCATGGTGACAGGCTTTTCTTCTATACGGCTTGATAATTACGTATACACACTCGAAAGCTTCCGCGAGGCCCGTAACCTGCTCCAGAAGAATGGCACTCTGGTGCTTGCCTTTGGCGCGGGCCGTACGTCCATCAGCGAAAAGCTCTTCGCTACTCTGGCAAAGGCCTTCGATGCGCCGCCGCTTGCCTACTTCACCGGCTACGACGCATCGGGTGTGGTCTTCGTGGAGGGCAAGGCTGCAGAATCCAACCTGATCAGTGATTTTCCTGAAATCAGCAAGGAGCTGCAATTGCATCAAGCAAGTGTTGTCCTTGCCACTGATCACTGGCCATTCTTGTACCTCGCAACTCGAACGATTCCCCTTGCCATCTGGAGCGTTCTAGCTCTATTTCTTTACTTCGCGGTAGCGGTCCTCAAACGAGAGATGCCGCGTCGACTCCTTACCGGCCGTCAGGACCTGCACCTGTTTTTCCTGGGCGCGGGATTCATGCTTTTGGAAACAAAGGGAGTCACAGAACTGTCGCTGCTTTTCGGTTCCACATGGATTGTAAATGCGGTGGTAATTACCGCATTTCTAGTCATGGGTCTCCTGGCTAACACCGCCGTCATGTTCAAGCCTGTTTCTCGAACAGTCGCATACTCCGGTCTCTTTCTGGTGTTGGCTGCTGGCATGTTTTTGCCTTACTCGCTCCTCGAATCCCTTCCTTCCACTGGAAAAGTGCTTGCCGCGGCTGTGCTCGCCGGCCTGCCTGTATTCTTCTCGGGGCTGATCTTCTCTCGCAGTTTCCGGGACGTAACGCAACCAGCTCAGGGACTGGGCATCAACCTTCTGGGCGCTGTCGTTGGCGGAGTTCTGGAGAACCTGGTGATGATTGGCGGCACGCCGATTCTGGGGGTGTTGGCGCTTCTCCTTTACGGGTTATCTGCGACCTTCGTACCCAGGTCCAAACTACAAAATCAAGCTTCAAGTACTTTGTCCAGCGCTCCCCTGAGCTGACTTCAAATTAGTCGTGACGCTCCGTAGGGATTGAAATGATTTTTGTTGGCAAACCGGGGAGGACAATAGGCTTGGAGTGATGGTCTCTCGACCAGAGGCATCCCAAGGAGGCGTACCCCTATGAAGCTGCTTTGATCTTTTGCGCCCGCGCCTTCCACTTGCTCTTCGCACCTGCTAAAATCGTCTGTTTTGGTTGATTGCGAAAGAATGGCAGGTAACTTATGGGCTTCAAATTTCAAGGCTTCGATCTTCTTCATCTCGACTCCAGCTTCAGCGAGGACGAATTGCTCGTCCGGAAGACCGCTCGCGACTTTGTCGAGGATAATCTCGTTCCCATTATTGAGGAGTGCTTCCGCACGGAGCGTTTTCCGCGCGAGTTGGTCCCCATCATGGGCGAACTGGGCTTTTTCGGAGCCAACCTCGAAGGGTACGGCTGCGCCGGCATGTCCAACGTCGAATACGGCCTGGTGATGCAGGAACTGGAACGCGGCGACTCCGGCTTCCGCAGCTTTGTCAGTGTGCAGTCCGGCCTGGTCATGTACCCCATCTACACCTTCGGCTCCGACGAGCAGAAGAACACCTGGCTCCCCGCTCTCGCCAGCGGCCAAAAGCTGGGCTGCTTCGGCCTCACCGAACCCGGCGCCGGCTCCAATCCTGGAGCCATGACCACCACAGCCCGCAAAGTGGGCGACGAGTACATTCTCAACGGCGAAAAACTCTGGATTACCTCAGGAACCATCTCCGATGTGGCCATTGTCTTTGCCAAAGTCGAGGATGAGGGCGGCCCATCGGGAAACGGAACTGTCCGCGGATTCCTGATCGAGACCAATCGCCCCGGCTTCTCCGCATACGATGTTCACGGCAAATGGAGCCTGCGCGCCTCTCACACCAGCGGCCTCTCGCTGCAGGATGTGCATGTGCCACTCACAGCGGCCATGCCCGGAGCCATCGGCATCAAGAGCGCCTTCATGTGCCTCAACCAAGCGCGTTACGGCATTGCATGGGGCGCCATTGGCGCGGCCATGTCCTGCTACGACACTGCCCTCCAGTACGCCAAGTTCCGCAAGCAGTTCCGCAACGAGCCAATCGCCAGCCATCAGATCGTTCAGGAAAAGCTGGTCTGGATGG
>JBAPYY010000889.1:0-1732 GCA_049284975.1 Occallatibacter sp. | reverse complement strand
GTGATCTTGGGATCCCACTTCAACTCGAGAATCACGTCCTGGCGAATCGCAGTATCAGGTCTGGTCTTTACGTCAGCAATCGCTGCCATAATGCGGTATCTCCTTTAGCAGGCTGCGGAAATACCGGGCGGGCGCATTGATTCAGTTGCCTCGCTTGTGTTTTCTTGAGTGATTCCCAGGCGGAATGAGGCATGGTGCCGCATGGCCAGGCGCCATTGTAAGCGTCAGGCCGTAGCTTGCGCGAGATTCCGCATTCGAACCAGATTGTAAGCCGCCGCCGCGAAGGTAAACATCCATCCGACCCTCGCCCTGCCCCGATGGCGGGTCTTGCGCAGCCCGGCGATGGTCTTGATCCAGCCGAAGATCTCTTCCACCCGCTTACGCTTCCTTTGGCTGATTGCATAGCCAGCATGCCGGGTAGTGCGTTCATCGATAGCGCTGGTGCGCCGTGCGTGCTCGTTCTGCGCCACGTGCGGTGTCACCGCCGCTTCCCGCAACTTGCTCACGAAATCTCGCGTATCGTAGTTCTTGTCCCCACCCAACGTCACACGCTTGGTGCCGCCCGGAATCCGTGCCGCCATGTCTAGCGCTGCGTCGCGCTCGGCCGTTCCCGTCGCTCTGGTGAGCCTTGTGTCCACCACCAAACCGTTGCGATTCTCCATCAACACATGCCCCAAGTAACTCAACTTGGATTCGCTCCCGCCCGACTTTCGATACAACATCGATTCTGGGTCGGTCGTGGATTGATGCGTCTGATTGCGACGTTCCTGGCCGTGGAAGTTTACCGTCGGATTGCGGCCGCCGTCTTGCGGAGGCGGGGATGATTTGTCCTTGCGCTGAAAACTCTTCTGCCCCGCCCACGCTTCGATCAAGGTTCCATCTACCGTGAAGTGCTCCTCCGACAGCAGGCTCCGCTTGCGCGCCTGCTCCAACACCTTCTGGAAGAACGCCTGGGCGATCTTGCCCTTCAGCAACCGCTCGCGGTTCTTGGTGAACACCGTCACGTCCCACATCGGGTCGTCCATGTTCAAACCCACAAACCACCGAAACAGCAGATTGTAGTCCAGCTGTTCCATCAGTTGCCGCTCACTGCGAATGGTGTACAGCACTTGCAGCAGCAACGCTCGCAGCAGCTTCTCGGGCGCGATCGAGGGCCGGCCCCGCTTGGCATACAGCTTGCTGAAGCGTGGCGACAACTCCCCCAGCGCCTCATCCACCATCGTTCGCAGCGCTCTCAGCGGATGGCTCTCCGGCACTCGCTGCTCCGCCGAGATATAGCTGAACATTCCGCTTTGTTGTTGGTCATCGCCTCGCATACAACATAGACGACCAGATTTGTTCTGGCGTCACATCCCAACGCGTCTTTTTTCCGCAACCTGTTAGCCGGTTTTCATGCAGCTCCGGTGCCACAGCGCGGCACGGCCGCGAGCGGATGGATTATCGATTGTTATGAACGATCGGGCATCCTTCTGCAGCACACTAGACGCGGCAACGCCGTCAGTTATTGGCGCGGAACCGTCTATAGATAGATTGCCCGTCCTGAACCGCTCAACCTTCAGAGAGATACCGGTGCGCGAATGTTACGGCCATCGCGCCTTCGCCGACGGCCGACGCGCAGCGCTTCACGGAGCCATGGCGCACGTCGCCTGCGGCAAATACGCCGGGAACGTTCGTTTCCAAGTAATAGGGACTGCGATCCAAGGGCCAGTTCTTAGGCGACGCACCATTGAGC
>JBAPYY010000888.1:0-6936 GCA_049284975.1 Occallatibacter sp. | reverse complement strand
TCCACTCTCAGTGTGATCCTCAACGGAATTGAAAGACCTTAGTGCCTTTTTCCAGTTCGCTTTTCCAGGCAGCGATAATTCCTGGATCAAAACTGATCCTCCACGAGTCAGAGACGCCGCTTACCTGATACCGATCGGCAAAGGTCTCTCGATAGCACCAAGCAAATGCGTCGGTAAGAGAATATGCGTGATACATCAATGCCTCGATTTCAATTCGAGTGAATCGATCGAGGCTCGTACGCAATCTCCGCAGAGGCAAAAGGAGGTCTTCTTGCATCTGGTAATTCAAGCCCACAGTTTCGCAGTACTGTTGATACCTGTCGGCCGGCATATTCTTTACGGAACTGGCTAGGCCAGCGAAAATGCCCCTCATGCTGCCTTTCGAGAATTCTGCCATCAACGAACGGGTTCGGAGTGCGCTCACTTGTCGTCGCGCGATGCTATCTACACGGTATAGGAGTGCCGCATCACTCAGTGCTGGTATGCCGCTCGTATCAAACTCATAATTTGCCGGAGCTCCTCCGTCACTAACGACGAGTAGCTCCGCCGGTTCGATCGACTCGTCGTGGCCAGGTACCTTTACCGTTTTGGTGAGAGCTTCGAGGCCGGAGTTGTCGTATGCTCCTCCGTCGGTAAGCGGAATCAGCGGATATTCCGGCAGTGGAGATTCTTGGTAGATGGGCGCTGCGAAGGCATAGTCACCCCTTACTATCCGTAGAGGAGGGAACACTGGAGGAAAGGCGGCGCTGGCACCTACACAGACGCTCAGTCTAAGGGCCTTGGAACCCCACTTTGCATGGCCCACACGCGAATCGCCCATGCCTGCGTTAGTAAATCGCCACGCACGCATCGACTGCAAATTGGTAGCATTCATGATCAGGAGTGGGCGACTTGGAAGAGAATCGCAGCCTTGTCCTGCAAAGAAAATGTCGTCGAACAGCTCTGCGGCAGCCTGAGTGCGTGTGAATGTCTTTGATGAAATCTTGCGGAGAGGCCATCTCCAACTGGTCAGCAGCCACTCGACAAGGAAATTATGTGTCTGAAGTCGCTCCACGAATGGAGCCGAGATCACTGATTCGAACGCTTTTGCATCACCGCCACTCGCTAGGAAAGCATCCCATCTCTGAACGGCGAAGGCTCCGATGATGCTCCCCCCAGACACGGTTGAGATCACATCGACTTCAGGCAACCAGCCAAGCTCGGCGAGACGGCGGAGCAAGCCGAGATGAAAGATGGAAGCGCGGAAGCCGCCTCCTGAAAGCGCGAGTGCGATACGTGGTTTCATTTTTATCGGACGGGTCGGTTAAAGGACCGCTCCCGAGATGAAGTGGGCGTAGCCAACTTAATACTTTGCACTCCATCGAGGGACTCTATAAGCTTATAGGGAATGGAAACGCTTGGAACATTCATTCGCCGAGCAAGAGATCAAAAGGACATCTCCCTGAGAGAGTTCGCTAGGCGTGTAGGCGTCTCGCCAGCTTTTGCCTCCGATATCGAACTGGGAAGACGATTTCCCTCTGACGACATGTTGGAGAAGATCGCTGTCGTATTGGACAGTGAACTCACCACCCTACGAAAACTCGATACCCGAGCGCCCGTTGATGAGTTGAAGCGCATGAGCGAAGCGGACCCTACCTTCGGAATAGCCTTCCGGACCCTGGTCGAGAGAAAGGTAGACCCCGAAGACCTGTTGGCTTGGGTCCAAGGGCATCAAAAACAGAAGCGGTGATGAAGATTCCGTCGCGAACGCAGAGGTTTTCCTCAAAACGACTGTACTTACCGGCTTCCCATATCGAGAAGATTTGCAATGACGCGCTTCGGTCGGTGGGATTGTTGCCGGAAACTCCTTCAGCCGTTCGGATCGAACGATTCATCGAGAAGAAATTCGGCTTTTCTCCAGAGTACGTCGCACTTCCTGCTGGAGTCTTGGGATACACCGAATTTGGAACCGCTGGTCCGAGTCGTATTGTGGTGGATCGAGGGCTAGCTGAAGCCGATTCCGTAGTCGCAGAACGCAGAATCAGCACGACTCTGGCCCATGAAGCAGGTCACTGTCTGTTTCATGCTCACCTTTTCGGCGCATCCACATCGTCAGCCGAACTTTTCACCGGCGACGGGGAGCACTCCCTTGCTCCCAAAATCCTTTGTCGAGACGAACCTTCACCCTCATACGACGGAAAATGGTGGGAATACCAAGCTAACGCTGCAATCGGCCCTCTCTTGCTGCCCCAAGAGCTCGTGATCCAGGCCGCGCAGCAGTTTCTTGAATGCCGAGGGCTTCTGGGATTACCGACCCTCGCGGATCGGGCGCGCCGGCCAGCTGAACTGGCCATCGCCGAAGCGTTCAACGTAAACCCGATTGTCGCAAGAATCCGGCTATCTGAGATGTTCCCGCCCGATGCACAACCTACCCTCTAATTTCCACTTGCAAGTGTTCGCAATGTATGCTTACACTGTACGTGGAGGTTCCAAATGGCTCACATCGATAAAGATTTTGCTTTGCCGGTTCAAGGGTATGTGCAGTGGCCGGTGGGAACTGGCGACAGTACAACAGTTTGCATGGCAGATGAACTTGTCATGCAAATCGACCTTCATCATCTTGGCGTGTCCGAAAAAGAGGATGACCCTCATACCCCCATTGTGGATAGGCTAATTGCGCTCTTGCCCAAACAAGGGAAGCGTCCGTACCTTGCGGTCTTCGTTCTGACCCATCCAGATGAGGATCATTGCCTCGGTTTCGAGAAGCTGCTTGCTAACGTCGATATCGGAGAGCTTTGGTTCAGTCCAAGGATCTTTCGCGAGTACAAGAAGGAGCTTTGCTCGGATGCGCTCTTCTTTCGAGAGGAGGCGGTCCGGCGCGTCCGCAAGACTATTCAAACCAAAGGAGATGTGACGAGCGGGGATAGAGTTCGAATCATTGGTTACGATGAACTACTCGCTGAAGACGAATACAAACAATTTCCCAGAGGGTGTTTCTCCGTTCCGGGACATGAAGTTTTCGAGTTCGATGGTGTAGATTTGAGCGATCGGTGCCGGGTTTTCCTGCACGGACCTTTTAAGGATGACGCCGACGGCGAACGCAATGACTGTTCCATCGCGATGCAGGTACGGTTGGATGTTGAGGGCGCCTATTCCTACCTCATGTTGCTCGGCGATCACTGCTATCCAACGGTGAAGCGGATCTTTGAGAGCAGCGATCCTGAGGACGTCAAGTGGCACATCTTTCTTGCCCCCCATCACTGTTCGAAATCAGTAATGTATTGGAAAGAAGCCGGTGAAGAGAGCGAACGACTCAAGCAGGACGTTCTCGATCTGATCGAAGCTGCTGCGCAGAACCCCGGATACATCGTGGCCAGCAGTGAACCGATTCCTGGGTCAAATCAGTCGGGTGACAACCCACCTCATGCCAAAGCCAAAGCGCGCTATCAGGAGATAGTACCCACGGATTTCCTGTGTACGCAGGAGCATCCCGATCAGGATCAACCCCACCCCATTGTGTTCGAAGCAACGAGGAATGGCTTTGTATATCTGAAGCCGAACGCAACGACAAAGCAAAAAGCCGCGGCTAATCTAACGGCAGCAGCATCCGCTGCTCGCGGTTCATCGGCCCCCCCTTCCTCCCGTGTTGGCTTCGGAGACAAATAATGTCCCCTGGTCCAAACTTAGCGCTGGAGCAGTTGCGTGCCATCGAGTCAGTCCCAGGGAGTCCACTGGAACTGCTCGATTTCGATGAGATCGAACAGGAAGGGCTAAGCGTCCACGTAAGCATTGACTGCTCAGGCATCGTCACCAGTCCAGGCGGGATGCCTTTGCGCGCTCGCGAGCCCTTCTATATTGGGGTGCCGGAGGACTTCCCGTTCGAGGCACCCGTGCTTCTGGTGTCGCATAAGCGCTTTCTGGGTTATCCGCATGTTTATTGGGGGACCTACCTTTGCCTTTATCAAGCCCCAGAAACCGAATGGAATTCTTCTGATGGCATGTTCGGCTTCATGGAGCGTGTTGACCTGTTTTTGCGAAGCGCAGCAGCAGGTAAACTCGACCCGATGGGTGCTCCGATGCACCCACCTACAACACCGGCCTCAAAGAGAAGAGATCTCCCCACGGTGATCCCCAAGGTGGATGCACCGCATACGGGAGGTGACACTTGGTTTGGCTTCGCGACGATCGAAAACATTTCGCGACGTCGTATCGATGTCACTGCCTGGACAAATGTTTTAGACGAGCAGTGGCCAGATATGCCCTTTGCTCCCGTGGTCCTGTTGAACCGGCCTCTTAGCCACCAGTTCCCATCAAAGATTGGGGAACTCATCGTCGCTCTTCAGGAACGTGGCGTCAGCCGCAATACCTTGATTCTCCTCTTGAGATGCGCGCTCATCCAATCGGAAAATGACTCTCCTCTATTGCTCTTGATTGGTGCTCCGATGCGCGGCATTCAAGGTGAGGAGATTCCGAAACAGCATCTAACCGCTTGGTGGATCGAACCCGAAGTTGCAAATACTTTGCGACTGTTAATGCCCAAAACCACGGATTCTGAGGAACTCCGTGATTTGCGCGCCGAATTTGAGGAACAGTATTTCAAGATCCTTGAAAATCAACCTGTGCATTGGTGCCCGCTTCTCGAAGATCGTCCTGAGATTATTGTCCGTCGAGATAGAGACACCCCAGCGAATTGGTTTCGCGGGAAGAGCGTGGCACTTTGGGGATGTGGCGCAATCGGCGCCCAAATCGCAGAAGGGGTGGTACGGGCCGGCGCTTCTCGGTTGATCATTTACGACAAAGCGCGCATCAAACCCGGCGTTCTGATTCGGCAGCCTTACGAAGATCTGGATGTTGGTTTCTATAAAGCTGATGTGCTCAAGTTCCGCCTGCAGCGGATTCGTCCGGATTTAGTGATTGAAGCGCATGTTGCGGATGTCAGGCATGCCGCTCTCGATCGAGTTGATTGGCATGACAATGCAGACATCGTGTTCGACGCCACGGCCTCGCGCGCCGTGTTGGCAAAGTTGGAATGGACAAGAAAACTTCATTTTCAACGAGTGCCTATTGCCTCTCTAGTGCTCGGACCTCGAGCGGAGAAGGGGATGGTTCTTGTTACAGGGGCAGGACACTCGGGCGGACCATTCGATATATGCCGATCTGCTAAACTTCGTCTCCTGAGAGACAAGCGAGGCCAGACGTTCCTAGAAGACTTTTTCCCTGAATCGCCGGCTCGTCCGTTCCAACCAGAACCAGGATGCTCAGAACCAACTTTTGTGGGCTCGTATTCCGATGTGACTACGTTGTCGCACATGATGTTAAACGCAGTCCCAGACATCCTGGGTTCGATAGGCCCCTCTGAGGCAGAAGCGCGCTTTTACGGAGCGTTGTTAGATCAGCAGAAATCGGTGACGAATCTGAGTTATCTTATCGGCGGACGACTCTTGAGCGTCGATCCTGCAAATACATTTGAGATCCGTATTAGCCAAAGCGCATGGCTGCAAATGCAGAAGCACGTAGATCATAGCGCGTGGCGTTTTGGGCAGCGCGTCGAAACTGGTGGAATCATTCTCGGTGAGCGCGACGAGACCCTAAAGATAATGTGGATCGACGAGTTTAGTCCCCCACCAAGTGATAGCACTCTCACCCCGACGGAATTCATCTGCGGTACCCGTGGAACTGCGCAGCTGCACGCGAAGCGAGACCGCGAGTCTTGCGGTTCAATTCGATATATCGGAATGTGGCATACGCATCCGGAATCTCTCCCTGTGCCTAGCTTGACCGACCTTCTCGCAGTGTCCAAACTACACAGTGAGACGGGTAGTCAGTTTGCCCATTCCTTGATGGTCATCATAGGTACCCCATATCACCGCTTGGCATTGGCCACATATGCCTTCTCACAATCAGAGTTGAAGCAGAGGAAATTTTCTCGTAAATGTGAGGTTTCATTCCCGCCGTCGAACTTGCAGGACGATCCGAACCGACACCGAGCTCTTCTTCCTCGCGCCGCCCTAAAGCTCTTGCAAATTGCAGATAGTCTCTTTTTGCAGCGTTAACTGATTTCAACAAATGACAATTCGTCGAGTTACTTGCAAGAAGCATATAGGTACTGGGAAGTCGGCCAGCGTCTCCTGAATTGCTCACACACGAACCTCATTTGCCGCCAACTGGGATTCGCATTCATCGAGTGTTTGAGCCGATTTCCGATACAAATGCCTGGATTGCTACGGAGTCGGGAATTGAGTCAATGTAGAAGGCTATCTACTTGATTTGAAGAGGGTAATAGTATGACGCCTGATCCTGCTCGTGCGTAGTGGCTAGAAAATACGCTCCCGCCTTGGCCGCCCGCAGGTCCAGTTCAACGGATACTGATTCGTGGTCGCCATTGATCGTAGCCGGTGCGCTTCTCTGGGCAACGACGCCATTTCCATTCTGATCCTGCGTAACGGCCACAGAGTATTGGCCTGGAGGGCTGAAGCGCGGGAGAATGATTGTCACCCGAACCACTGCAGCCGGCAAAAACACAGATTGCAGCGAGCCGGGCTGGTTGCCTCGGATCGTACCGGCATCCCAAAGGTTTACCGCTTCGGATCGAACGGCCACATTCGCTGATGGAAGTTGCCGGTGCAATCCATAGCGAGCGACCGTGATGACGACCGTGCCGACCACGGAGCAGAGGACTACAGCGGTTACGAGCGTCCGTTTTCGCCTGTGCGAGCGATTTTCCTGCCGGAAGGCAAGCAGCCGGCTCATGCACTTGGAACAGTTTGCCGCGTGATCAACTCTCGGGTCTAGCAACTCGATCCGCTTGGCCTTTCGAGCCAGATCTCGAAGGAAGATTTCGTCAGGACACGGCCCGACAGGCGTCGTTTCGCCGGCAAGCACGCGCTCCTGATGGCGCTGTACTAGCCATGATTCAATACGGTCCTCGGCGCGCGAGGGCCTAGACCAACTCAACAT
>JBAPYY010000887.1:0-2943 GCA_049284975.1 Occallatibacter sp. | reverse complement strand
CTGTTAGTCTAGTACAGTAGAGCGGCAAAGGAACTCCGCTCAGGAATCGCGGCAACAGTCGCCTTTTCCTGGCCGCCGCTCTGGGAGCGAAGAACGGATTATCATGCGCATTGACCTTCCGCCCAACTCGCCGATTTCGCTTCGAGTTATTCGAGTGCGCGCTTTCGCTCCGCTGGCGATTCTCGTGGCTGCTCTGTGCGCCGCTCCGATACTGGGTGCGCAGACACCAGCAGACGCGGCCCCATCTACCCCGTCCGTAGCGGCGCACAAGCAAGCTCATCCCCACAGGCATCCGGCTGCTGCACTTGCACATTCCACAATGCCACAAGTTGCTGTTGCGCCGACAACGCCTCCTGCACCGGAAATTCCCGCATGGCCAGCGAATGCGAAGCCAGTCCCGGCGACGGTCACGTGGGACAGTCACGGCTTGCATATCGAAGCCGCGAACTCCAGCCTCGCGCAAATTCTTGAAGAAGTGTCCACCGCTACTGGTACAAAGGTGGAAGGATTCGACACCGATCTGCGAGTCTTTGGCGTTTACGGACCCGGTCCGGCGCGCGACGTGCTGAGTCAACTTCTGCAAGGCACCGGTTACAACGTCCTCCTCGTCGGAGACCAGGGCCAGGGGACTCCGCGCGAAGTCGTACTCAGTTCCCGCCATGCCGGGAGTGCCGTACAGGCTAACAATACCGTCCCGGCCAACGCTGGCGCCAATACCGCCGACGAAGACATCGACGCTGAGGAACCCCAGCAGCCGCAGCCCGGTCGACCCGCCATTCCGCCCGGCATGGCACCCGGCGGACAGGCGCTTACCCCTCAACAAGCCGAAGCCATGCAGCAGCAGATGATGCAGCGCCAGGTGCATGGCCAGCAGCAGGCGCAACCGGCCAGCAATCCGCAAAACTAAGGGTGAGCGGTCAGGCTGTGCCGTTCAGCACCGGAACCGTAGAATTGGGATCTCTATAGAATATCGATGCAATACTTACGGGTGCATATCAACACTCATGCGCAGCAGACTGCTCCCGGACGCCTGATCCCTGACCACTGCTTTACAGCGCTGCTTCCGTCTGTACCTTCACTGCCACTCGCTGTGGACGAGGGCAAATCAGTGCAAAGCCCAAGCGAAGAACTCCATAGGCTGCCCAAACGCCGAAGGCCAGCGAGCCTACCGATGCGCCTATCAACAGTGCCAAATTCAATATGTCTGCCATTTCTCCCACCTTTTGCTCATTTCCCCCTTAGTCTCAAATGCTCTTTATGCCGTTTCCAGGCCGTCCAGTCAGCCACGAAGAATCGTTGTCTGCGATTGTCGCAGAAAAGACCGTAGCGTTGACCCTGATTTCTATTGACCAATAGAATACCCTCAGGAATGTTGCGATTCGATTAACACCTAGCTGTACAGCACGGAATCACTCACGCAGTCTGATTCCCCAAACAATCAACTGATTTCGGCCATCGGACTAGCATCGCTGAATTCCATCGCAGCCAAGGCCATGATTGCTGTTTTCTTTGGAATTGCGCGACCGTTCTCCGTTTTCGACGATAATCGCTTTATCACCTTTCGAGGAGAGTTCCCCATGCCAGAACCTACGGTTGCCCAAAGAGGCCCTTATCCCGTCGCAATTGAAGCCGGCAAGAGCTACTACTGGTGCGCCTGCGGCCAGAGCGCCAGCCAGCCCTTCTGCGACGGCAGTCACAAGGGCAGCGAATTTACGCCCGTGAAACTCGAAGCCACCGAATCGAAGACCGTCTACTTCTGCGGATGCAAGCACACTGCCAATCCCGTCTTTTGCGACGGTAGCCACAACAAACTTTAACTCCTTTAATTCCCACCTTCGTCGCAAGAACTGTGATTTGGCGAGGACGGGGCTTCTAATTTGACTCTCATTATGCCCATCACTCACATTTCGGTGCGCGGAGCGCGTCAGCATAATCTGCGCGACATTAATGTGCGCATCCCGCGCAACACGCTCACGGTGGTCACGGGCCTCTCCGGCTCGGGCAAGAGTTCGCTGGCCTTCGACACCATCTATGCCGAAGGGCAGCGCCGCTATGTGGAGACGCTCTCAGCCTATGCGCGCCAGTTCCTCGACCAAATTGAGCGGCCCGATGTGGATTCCATCGAAGGACTCAGCCCGGCCATCTCCATCGAGCAGAAGACCACCAGCCGCAGCCCCCGCTCCACGGTGGGCACTATAACCGAGATTTACGACTACCTGCGCCTGCTCTACGCGTCGATTGGCACGCCCCACTGTCCGAATTGCGGAAGGCCCATCGCCCACCAAAGCGCTGACCAGATCGTCCAGCGCATTCTCGAGCTCGGCCGCGGCGAGCGAGTCACCGTGATGGCGCCTGTCGTCCGCGGTCGCAAGGGCGAATTCAAGGAACTGCTCGACCAGCTTGACCGCCAGGGTTTCCGCGTCCGCGTCGACGGCGAGTTGCGTGACCTTTCCGAGCCCGTTCTGCTCGACCGCCGCAAGAACCACACCATCGAAGCGGTCGTCGATCGCATTCTTCTGAAGAGTCCTCCCGCCGACGCGCCACCGCTTCCTCCGGGCAAGCCCTCGGTGGAAAAACGCCTCGACCTGGCAGTGGCCAAGGCCCTGCAACTCGCGAACGGACTGGTGCTGGTGGCAGTTACCGGCGGTGAAGAGCAGTTGTTTTCTTCGTCGATGGCCTGCCCTGATTGCGGCCTTGACGTGCCCAAGCTGGAGCCGCGCAGCTTCAGCTTCAACTCCGCTTTCGGCGCTTGTCCAGAATGCCACGGCCTCGGTTCGCTTTACGATCTTGATCCGGCCAAGGTCATTACGGACTGGTCGAAGCCGCTGCTGGACGGTCTCGGTCCTGGTTCCACGTCGCAATATCTCCTTAGGCTGATCAACCTCGCGGCTGTTCGCTACAAAATTGACCTTAAGACGCCTTTCGAGGAGCTGCCCCCGCGCC
>JBAPYY010000886.1:0-3258 GCA_049284975.1 Occallatibacter sp. | reverse complement strand
TCCGCTCCGCAGGGAGCGGACTAGCCGCGAATCGACTTGTCCGTAAAGGCTTCGAGAAAACCTTGATCGCGGAGGTTTTTGTCCCACTGCCGCGTAAATTGCTCGTGCTGCTCGTAGAGGTCGGGGACGAAAACGTAATTCTCTCCGTCCCGATAGCGCGACACCTGCTCGACGCCGAGATAGTCATTTCTGAAATAGAAACTGGACAATCCCAAGCGGCAGAGCGGCGGTTTCGACAACTCGAAACACATCTCCGGGTCGCGCATCAGGTCGCCGTTCTGTTCCCCGTAGTGCGCAACAGAGATTGAAGGCAGTCCGCACGGTCCCGGCTCCGGCGTGGCTTCGATGACAAGGGCCATGTATGGCGGGTTCTCAATTTTGAGGTAGAGCGCGGGCCGGTAGCCTCCGGCCCGCTCAAGGATGCGGAGAAGAGTCTGCATTACGCCACCTCCGCGATTGCGTCCTGCGCTTCGGGTGTTGAGACCTTCGGCGCATTCTGCGTGGTGGCCGATTCTCCGGTGATGGCGTCCAAAATCACCGCAGAGGTGCGCTGCACGACTTCAAGACTTTCGGCCAAAAGCGCCGCATTGCCCGCGTACATCTGGATGTAGTCGCTCGATGCCCGGCCCATCTCAAGACCGATGGCCTGGCCCACGATGAAGGCCACGGCCTCGGCTTCCGTCTCGCGCACGGTGGCTGTGGTCATGGTGCGCCGGTCGGACTTGTGGAGGTATTCGTGCCCTAGCTCATGGACTAAGGTCACCAGTTCCTCGGCGGGCGACTGGCCGGGCAGGATGGCGATCTTTCCGCCGTAGCTGACGCCAAGCGCGGGCGCGATGTTCTCGGTGTATTCGAGGGCGATATTCTGCTGCGCGAGAAAATCAATCAGACGGTCGCGGTGCTCGCCCACGTCGCCGGTAATCGAGTGCTCGAACTCGGGCAGGTCCGCTCCTTCGGTCTGCGCCACATCGAAGACGTACACAGCGCGGAAGCCAATCAACACAGGAGCGGGTTTCGTCTCCCGGTTCGTGTTCGGCTCCTGCTCTGTGGTGTCCTTTCTGCGCCGGTGTCCGACCATTGGGGCGAGAATCTGAATACCCTTCTCGCCACGTTTCACAAACCGGCCTAGCTCCTTCCATGCGCCGTACCCTGCTACGCGCGTAGCCGTTGGGCGTTGTCTCGCAATACTGAGAATGTTCCCAAAGGAATAGGAATGGAACCGGGCCATTGCGGCCAGATACGCGGTCAAGGTTTCGCTCTTGCCCGCCTCAAGCTGCTGGAGTAAAAAGTCCACGGCCTGCTTGATGAGTTGCTGCGTGGGGTTGTCTTTCTGGCTAGTGCGCTGCTGGTAGGGCGATTCGCTCCGGTTGCGGAGCGCCGCATTTTTGTTGTGCGGCGCGGTGGTGCTGTTTTTGGTGGTGGCTGTGTTGCTGTTGGCATAAGGCATGATGTTCGCTCTCCTGTGCTGCCCGCGTGGGGCGAGATTCTGAAGGAGGGCGTCTGCCTCAAACCCAATTTCTTTGTTTGAGTGCCCCCGCTTCATGTCTTGTGCGGCGGGCAGGGGCGAGGCGGGTTCTGTCAAGGGCGCGCGTTTGTTGCGCGTTCATCGAAGCGCAGCGGAGACCCTTGACAGGTTCCGACCGGCTCTGCCATAAAGCCGCATGAAGCGGGGGCACTTGAACGAAGAAGAAATTCGGTCCACTTCCGCATTGCTTTGGCTCTTAGGGCCGGCGTTGCGGGCAGGACACAGGCCCGCATGGATGGGGAGCGAAGAACGCCGGTTTGATCGGCGGTCGAAGCGAGGGAAGGGCGCAGCAATCCTTCCCACCTGCAAATAAAAAATGAGCATGTGTATTCTTCCCGGAGTGTTCTTCTGAAAGGTCCCGATGCGTCTTCAGCATGGCAACAAATCGTTATGGAATGAGTGACCTGAGATTTCGGTAAGTATCGGACAACAGGGCACGAGTGGAAACCCTGAGATACCCCTGGGAACGGCCGGAAACCGGGTATTGGGGACTTAATGGGGACTGATTTTGCAGTTGCCCAATGGTTTGCCCAACGATCCGCTCAACGGCCTGCTCAAGGTCGCCAGCTGTGGCGATTCAGCCACGATGGGGTATGCCATGACTCTTCTTCCCTCCACGAATTCAGATTGTCAAACGGCTCTTGCTGAACTTAGCGATTTACCGCCCAAACCTCCACGCTCCAAACTGAAACCTCACCGCGAACTAATCCGCGAACCACGACGCAAGGGGCGGTCGTACCGCGAGGTTGCGCACCTCTTTGAGGAGCGCCTTGGCCTGTACGTTGCGCCGAGCACTCTGCATTCCTTTGTGAAGGTCCGCGCCAAGCATCGCAAGCGCACACAATTCGAACTGCCGCCAATCCAGCTTGCTACGGCAGAGTTGCCGGTGCTTGATCGCGTTAAGGCTCTTTTCAACGCCCATCCAACGGTCAATCTTCGGGCGATGCAATTCCCGGCCAATTGGCAGAGCCTCCCGCCTTGGAGTTGAAAGCAAGTTCACAGCACGGCTACGCTGCTGCTATCCGGGGATGGGCATCTGAGAAAGCTAACACCGATTCTAGAAATAATATATTGCACTGCGTATATACATGGTGTAATATTTCGTCATGCCGCTTCCTAACAGCCTTCTTAGCCAAAATGCCGTCACCGACCCCGAGGAAATGACACTCTCCCGAAAATTCCTTGGGCTCACACAAGCGCAGTTAGCCGCGAAACTTTCCACAACAACCACATCCGTCAGCAGGTGGGAATCGGAGACCACACCAATATCAGCGATGACGATGGCGCATCTGCGCCAGTTAATGACGCAGCGGCTACAAGAAGAGATTTCGCGACTGTTCAGAGAACTTCGACCGAAACTCACGATTTCCCGCTATACGGCTTTGGTCGGACATCCTGAAGCTCGGGTAACGCGAGATCGGGATGGCAACCGGTACCTCGGATCAGTCTTCATTGATCCCGGATACCGCAAGCACGTTCTGTATTTTCGTTTGAATGACCAGGCATGGTACGGGTTAGACAAGGATGAAAAGGCCACCAAAGTTGATGATGCATTTCTCCGAGAACTCATCGACTCGTAAGAGTCGAGTATTAGACGATGGGAGGCTCTGTTGCGAATGGGTTTCATCCCCCAAGAAACTCCCTCCGCGAAATGTGCGGCGTTTTCACTTTTTTTGAGGTTGTAGCTCGTAATGATCGATGGAGAAAGCGAATGAACAGCGATTCAGAGTGGA
>JBAPYY010000885.1:0-1753 GCA_049284975.1 Occallatibacter sp. | reverse complement strand
GCGAAGTTCCTTCATATTCGTGTAGCGCGAATCCTTCAGCGTGTCCACATCGGGCCGTCCCAAAGTTGGTCCGAACTCCCGCAATGGAGAGATAGCGGCAACAAGCTCGATTCGCACCGCTCTTGACAGTTCCAGGACTTCTGCCCTGAACTTCGGATGGAACTCGACGTACCAGCCCATGGAACTATTATGCCATAAAGGGCATTATGCGCAATAGAGCATAACGCGGCTCACGGCGCTATTATGAACGTGTGCAAACCCACTACAAATTGAGTGACATACTGGCCAACGCCATCACGCATGGCATCGGCGCTCTGCTTGCCATCGCCGGCACTGCGGTGCTGATCGTCGCATCGACGCGCGGGACGGCGTCGTGCGTGGTCAGTTGCTCCATCTTTTCCGCGACGCTGGTGCTGGTTTACATCTGCTCCACCCTTTACCACTCGCTGGTGCGCACGCGCGCACGCCATGTATTTCATATCCTCGACCACTCGGCCATCTATCTGCTGATTGCCGGCACTTACACGCCATTCTGTCTGGTTACGCTGCACGGGCCGCTGGGCTGGACGATCTTCGGTTGCGAGTGGGGGCTGGCCGTTTGCGGGGTGGTCTTCAAGAGCTTCGCCGTTGGCCGCTTCGCCGTAGCATCGGCGCTGGTCTACCTGGCTCAGGGCTGGTTTATCGTGGTCGCACTCGGACCGCTGATTCACTCGCTGGGCTGGTACGGGCTGATGTGGCTGGGCGCGGGCGGCGTGGCATACACACTGGGAATCATTTTTTTTGCACTGGACAGGTTGCCGTACTTCCATGCTCTTTGGCACTTGTTTGTGCTGGCCGGCAGCGTTGCCCACTACTTCGGCATTCTTTTCTATGTGGTTCCGGCGCGGCTCTGAGCCTGCTCCGCATAGGCCCGGCAGCCAGAGCCAATGCGGAGAGCCTCTTTTGCGATTTGTGTAAGCGATAACTGCACTATTTTCAGTGCAAATTGACCTTTGACCCGCAAAGCCGGTACACTACACTAGTTTGGCGATTCCTGCCTGTGGCCGTGGAGCCAGACGCTCGCCCGAACACTGAGGGGCTTGAGCGTACCGCGGCACGGAAGTTTCCGCCCGAGCTAGTTTTTTTAGGCGCGCACCGGCCAAGCCGGACTTGCGCTGGAGGGTTTATGTACGCGGTTATTCGCACCGGTGGTAAACAGTATCGAGTCGCGCCAGGCGACGTCGTCAAGATTGAAAGCGTGGCTTCCGAGAATCAGACGGTCGAGTTCAGCGATGTGCTGGCCGTCAGCGGCGAACCAGGAACCGTGGCCAAACCGGCCACCGCCAAAGTGATCGCCGAAGTGCTGGGCGAAGGCCGAGGCGACAAGATCCTGGTCTTCCACCTGAAGCGTAAGAAACAATACAAGAAGCTGCAAGGGCACAGGCAGAACTTTACCGAGGTGCGCATCAAGGCCATCGAGGCCGACGGCGTAACCTACACCGCAGCCAGCTAGGCGCGGAATTGAAATTCAGAGGGAGATTCGACAATGGCACATAAGAAGGGTGGAGGCAGCTCCACAAACGGACGGGATTCCAATGCGCAGCGGCTGGGCGTAAAGGCCTTTGCCGGAGAGCTCATTACCGGCGGTTCCATCATCATGCGCCAGCGCGGCACCCGCATCAAGCCGGGCGTCAACGTGGGCATCGGCTCAGACGACACGCTCTTCGCCAAGGTCACCGGCCGGGTCAAGTTTGTCGACCGCGGCAACCGCGGC
>JBAPYY010000884.1:0-8139 GCA_049284975.1 Occallatibacter sp. | reverse complement strand
ATCCAGCCATGACGAAGAGCGCGCCCATACGCGATTGCGACGGCCAGCGCTGAAGGCACAAGGGTAATCAGAAACAGCAATCCGGCCACGCCCAGCAGAGAAGTTACCTGGAGGATTGGCAGAATATCCCCTTGAGAATATGCCAGGCTCCCAAAGTTGCCGTCCGGCAGCAGCGCGGCCATCAGTGTGTCCAGCGCCACTGAGAGAACCGGATAAACAAACACTGTCCACCATGCCTGGTATCGCACCACCAGGCGGCGCGCGGCCAGGATGAGAAATCCCCAAAGCAGCGTTTGCACGGCGGTCACCAGTATCACCGCGGGCAGCGGCATCACCAGGCTCAAATAATGGAAGTTGACGCAGGTTCCTATTGCTGCGGCCAGGATTGTCATCCAGCATGCTTCCCGCGTGCTGAATCGAAACGCATTCAGCAGCAGCAGCGCGGGAGCGACCCACACCAGCCACCAGATAGGATGCAGATCGACGACGAATCGCAGCAGAATGCCGCTGGCTGCAACGACTGCAAGCTGGTAGAGGAAAAGCTTATGCCGTGAGTTCATCAAATCGGTTTATAACCGCCAAGTGCCGAACGCGTCAATGTCATTAATTGGAATGTAGCGGTTCAAGCCGGCGGACATTCTCGGATAATCCGTCGGATATTCTCTTTGAAAAGTACAGGTTTCACCTTGAAGGGTGCGGGCTTTAGCCCCTGCGGGACATGTTTCTTAGCTTGCCGAATGCTCGGTCGATTCACCAAACACTGCCTAGCCCCAGAGGGAATGCGTCATTGGATCAAGAACCTATTCCGAGGCTCCTTCATGCTCATCCCTGCCCGGCCTCATCATCAGATCCCTGATTGCTTCGCGCGGATCCTTGCCCTCGTCCAAAATCAGTTCCATCTGTTCGGTAATCGGCATTTCGATTCCGCGTTTTCGAGCCAGGCCCAGTGCGGCGCGCGTCGTCAAAACGCCCTCCGCCACTTTGCCGCCCAGCCCCGCGAGAATTTCTTCAAGCTTTCCGCCGCGTCCCAGTTCCTGACCCACTGTGCGGTTTCGCGAGAGCGCGCCGGTACATGTCAGCACCAGATCGCCCACGCCGGAGAGCCCTGCTAGCGTTTCGCGCTGCGCGCCGCAAGCTACAGCGAGCCGCGTAATCTCCGCAATGCCGCGCGTCATCAGCGCCGCGGCTGAGTTGTAGCCCAGCCCCACTCCTGCGGCCACTCCGGCGGCGATGGCGATCACGTTCTTCAGCGCGCCGCCCAACTCCACGCCGATAACATCTGTTGAGGTATACAGGCGCAGAGTCTCTGACGACAGCTCTGCTTGAATGCGCGCGGCAATGGCTGAGTCCTCAAAAGCCACAGTAACCGCGGTAGGCTGGCCCTGTGCAACCTCCAGCGCAAAACTTGGTCCGCTGAAAGCTCCCACCGGCAACTTGAGCCGGCCCTTCGCAAGGCACTCACCGATCACTTCGCTCATGCGCAGGTAGCTGTGGTTCTCCACGCCCTTGGTGGCGCTCACAATGATCTGTCCCGCATGCAGATAAGGTCCGATGCGCCCCAGCGTCGATCTCAGAAATTCGGAAGGAACCACCGAGATAACAATCTCCGCATCGCCCACTGCTGCGCAATCGCCCGTCACGGCGAGTCCGGCGGGAATGGAAAAACCCGGCAGAAAAAGCGAATTCTCGCCCGCTTCGACAATCTCCTCAGCGGCCTCCGGGCTGTGCGCCCACAACGAGATCTCATGCCCCCTGCGCCGGTCAAGCGAGAGTGCGATGGCCGTTCCCCAGGCCCCGGAACCCAAAACGATAATGCGGCTCATGCGATTTTCTTCGCTCCCAGACGGGATTCATTTCCGGCCAGCAGACGACCAATATTTTGATGATGTTTGGTGATCAGCAGCAGCGCGACGGCAAACTGCACGGCAATAAAAAACACAGGCCGGTCACCATGGCCCAGGAAGCAGGCAAACAGCGGAAAGCTCGCCGCGCCCAGAATCGACGCCAGCGAGACATAGCGGCTGATGGCCAGCGCCACGATGAACACTGCTATGGCGGCCAGCGCGGCCCATGGCGCAGCCACCAAAAAGACGCCAAAGCCGGTCGCCACTCCTTTGCCTCCCTTGAAGCCAAGCCACACCGGGAAGATATGTCCCAGCACGGCCACCAGCGCAGCCAGTGCCTCCATGTTGGCCGGTGCAACGCCGGGTGCGAGCAATCCGCCCAGCAATCCCCCAAGCCACACAGCGCACGAGCCTTTCAGCACATCCAGCAGAAATGTGGCCGCGGCCAATCCCTTCCCGCCGGAGCGCAAAACGTTGGTCGCGCCAATGTTCCCGCTGCCCGATTGGCGAATGTCCTGATGGCGAAAAAGGCGAATCAACAAGTAACCGCTGGGCATTGAGCCGAGCAGGTAAGCGGCCACCACAATAAGCACGCTGGCAAGCATCATATCGAGTGAGAGTTTAGCAGGTTGCGGGTGCAGCTCAGAAATCGCGGCGGATTACGAACCTGTAGCTCGCCCATAGATGTTGAAATGCGGTTATTTGATAAGGACTAAATGAGAACCACGGCTGCTATCGCACGCCATGCTCATTCAACCATGAACTATATTCCTTGTCTGTGTTTTGAATGTGCTTGGATAGAATTGCTTCAGTCCTCACCTGGGACTTTTGAAGTCTTGACAGAATGTGCTCGCGCTTTCCAACTGCACCTCGAACAGGGCAGAAATGGGGTGTGCAATAGAAGACAGTCCGCGGCCAAAAGCATCAGTAAAATTTCAAGCGATAGCGTTATCGCGTCCGCTAAAGGCTTGCGGCAAGGGTACATGCGGCAGAACTGGAGGTATTGCGCGACTTTTGGTAACCTCAATCTAAGAGGTGATCGATCATTTCAGGACGGGGGTTTTCGATCTGCTCCTTTTGGGAAATCTTATTTCGTTGAAAAGCGAGGAGAGATCTACCTCCTTGATTCAAGCGACCGGTTCACATACACTCGTGGTCTGAATAGGGGATCCTCTCGACGATTCCTGCTCCTTTGCGGATGCAACGCTCAATAACGATTCAAGCTAACTCCGCTCAGGCATAAAAGAATTGCTGGCAACAAAGGCGAGGATGGGAGCCTTAAAGTCAGTTGTGTGCTGGAATTTGAACTGAACGCTTGCGCCGATGCATTTGGAGAGATGCGACTTTACCCTGCATCGTTAACGGAGTCAAC
Organism: Occallatibacter sp.; assembly: GCA_049284975.1. Classification (GTDB taxonomy): domain Bacteria; phylum Acidobacteriota; class Terriglobia; order Terriglobales; family Acidobacteriaceae; genus Telmatobacter. Next base: position 4,923 of record JBAPYY010000884.1, on the reverse strand, counting down.
ATTATGGCCGATAAGGAAGGAATGCGGGGTGCCATGGAATTGACATGGAGCAATGTTGCGCTGGCCGAATCGGAGGCTGTCCTCCGGTTTATGGCGCGGCAGCCAATCCTGGACACCCAATCTGTGGTGCACGGCTACGAATTGCTCTTCCGGGATGGTCCGGTGCCGGCTTACAGCGGAAATCGCGATTTCGCCACTCGCACAATGCTTGATAATACGGTGATTTTTGGGCTGGATAAGCTCACGGCCGGGTTGCCGGCTTTTGTGAATTGCACCTCGGACTCACTGATCGCACAGCTCGTGGAAGTTCTTCCCCCCGATTTGACAGTGCTGGAGATAGTGGAAACGGTTGAGCCCACGCCTGAACTGATCGCCGCATGCAGAAAGCTGAAAGCCGGTGGCTACCGGTTCGCCCTCGACGAATTTACCTGGAAGCCGAAGCTCGCGCCGCTGGTGGAGTTGGCGGACTACATCAAGGTGGATTTTTTTCGTACGGACGTGGCGGGGCGGCAAGAGTTGCTAAAGCTCTTAAAGGGCTCGCCAGCCGTGCTGGTGGCGCAGAAGGTGGAGACACAGGAGAAGTACGAGCAAGCCTGCGCTGAGGGCTTCAAGCTGTTTCAGGGGTACTATTTCTGCTATCCGCTGCCCCTCAAATTTCGGAAAATACCGGCGAACCAGTCTGCTCATATCCATATCCTGAGACTCCTGCGAAACGACACGCTGAACCTTCGCAAGCTGAGCGAGCTCGTAAAGCAGGACGCCTCTCTCACTCACAGGTTTCTGCAGATGGTCAATTCGCCGATGTTCGCAATCCACGAGAGAGTGCGCTCAATTCATTCGGCGCTGATTCTGGTGGGCGATGACGCAATCCGCCGCATCGCCACGCTGGCAATCACCAGCGAGTTCAACGCCAAGCAGCCGCGCGAGATCCTTCGGATGGCCATTGTGCGAGGCCGGTTTTGCGAGTTGGCCGCTCCGCTGGGCGCGCTGGACCAGCAAGAACAGTATCTTCTCGGGATGTTAAGCCTGCTTCCGACGATGCTGCGTATTCCCATGGCCGACCTGGCCCCAACACTTCCCTTGCGAGAGGAGATTCGAGAGGCGTTGCTCGGCGCGGCGTGCCGTGAGAGCAGCCTATTGCGTTGGGTAGAGCTTCACGAGCGCGGAGAATGGGCTAAATGTGATGCGATCGCTGATTCCTACGGCTTGGACCAGCAAGAAATGATCCTGTGCTATACAAATGCGGTGATTTGGGCTGATGAGGTATTGCGCGATGCACCTTAAAGCGCTGCATGATCTCGTTGGCTGGAGATTGCTTCAGCGTAATGGTCTCTCCATGCAAAATTCTGAAGAACGGCCCGGTGGCACAGGCTCAAAGGGCACACAATCCTTTGAGGAATAATTGGGTCGTGGGTTACAGCCATTATCGTAATATTTGATTTACTTTTTTGTCGCGCATCCTGAGATAACCGATTCAGCCATTTCCCGACTAACTTCCCGCAACAGGAAAACTTTACTCCGCGATAACTCTCCCGTCATCAGCTCCACTGCATTCTTCGGAACGTCAAAGGTCTCAGCCAGAAAAACGATGAGAGCCTGGTTGGCGCGTCCTTCCAGAGGCGGCGCCTGTATGGCAATCTTTAGTTGAGCCGCCGCGCCTTCGCCATAAATGCCAGTTATAGCCGTCTTCTTCGCGCCCGGTTGAGCGCGAACAGCTAAGGTGACGCCGCCAGCGACTGAGCGAAGCATCACGCCGGCTCCGATTTTGCAGTTCGCGCGCCGAACAAAGCCGTGCCCACGCGAATCCGGGTTGCGCCTTCTTCGATAGCCAGCTGAAAATCGCCGCTCATGCCCATCGAGAGTACATCGAACGAGAGCCGCTGATAAGTCGCGGCCCAGCGGTCGCGCCACTCGCGCAGGATGCGAAAACAAGCGCGCGTCTCCGCCTCGGAAACGCCCCACGGAGCAATGGTCATCAGCCCGCGCATCTGCAAATTATCAAGTTCCGCCAACCGCTCCAGCAATTTGCCGGCCTCAGTCGAACCCGGCTCCAGTCCGGCCTTCGTCTCCTCAGAACTGAGCCTCACCTCGACCAGAACCGGCAGCCGCTTGCCGCGCTTTCCCGCCGCTTCATTCAGCCGTTCGGCCAGGCGCAGAGAATCCACTGAGTCTATCCCGTCAAATAATTCCACGGCGCGCTGAGCCTTGTTCGATTGCAAATGACCGATAAGATGTACGCGAATAGGACTCGCACCCGCAGCAGGCCCGCGCAAGGGTTCAAGTTCCATCGTCTTTCCCGCAAACTCCTGCACGCGATTTTCGCCAAACAGAGTCAGCCCCAACGAAGCAGCCTCGGCAATCGTGGCAGCAGGATAAGTCTTCGCGACGGCCATCAGCTCAATCTCGGCGCGCACTCGTCCAGCTCGGCGGCAAGCCCCTGCGATCGCCTCTTCCAGCCGTTCGAGATTTTCTGTAAGCATCGTCATTGAATGGAAAAGCTCTTGCGAGCGGTCCGCGAGCGGCTGCCCCACCGCAGGTGGCTCATTGCCCCTGCGCTTCGAGAAACTTCTCCGCCTCGAGCGCCGCCATGCAGCCGGAACCCGCCGCAGTAATCGCCTGCCGGTAGCGCCGGTCCTGCACATCGCCGCACGCAAAAACGCCGGGAACCACTGCCCCGTTGCGCGTCGTCAAAACATTCCCGATCGTCTTGATGTAACCGTCATCGTCCAGATCGATCTGGCCGCCGAGCATCTTGGTATTCGGCTCGTGACCGATGCCGAGAAACAGCCCGTCGATGGCAAGCGTAGAAACCTCGCCCGTCGAAACCTCGCGCAACCGGACGCCCTTCACTTCCTTCTCTTCCACCCCCAGCACTTCTTCAATCACCGTGTTGGGCCGCAGCACAATCTTGGGATGCGCAATCGCGCGCTCCAGCATGATCTTCGACGCGCGGAAAGCCGAGCGCCGATGCAGCAGCGTCACCTTGTTCGCAAAGCGCGTAAGAAACAGTGCCTCTTCCATCGCCGAATCGCCGCCGCCCACCACCGCAATCTCGCGGCCCCGGAAGAAAAATCCATCGCAGGTGGCGCAGCTTGAAACGCCGTGGCCAATCAGCGCCTGCTCGCTCGGCAATCCCAGCCAGCGCGCGCTCGCCCCACTGGCCACAATCAGCGTGCGCGTCAGAATCTCGCCCGTCGATGTCTCCAGCCGGAACGGATTTCCACTCAGGTCAATCTTGTTCAGGTGAGCCAGCTCGAGCGTAGCGCCAAAGTGAATCGCCTGCTTCTTCATGTTGTCAATCAGCTCCGGCCCCTGTATGCCTTCAGGCCAGCCGGGAAAGTTTTCCACCAGCGTGGTCATCGAGAGCTGGCCGCCGGGCTCATGGCCTTCCAGGATCAGCGGGTTCAGCCCCGCGCGTGCGCTGTAGATTGCTGCAGTGAGTCCGGCGCAGCCGGAGCCGAGGATAACGGTCGAACGAATCTCTGTCATGGCTTTTCCTGTGTAGATTTTAGACGCTTTGAGGCGGGCAACAGCGCTAGCGCTCACCGGCCTCACGTATTCTGATGAATCTTGATGCAGTTTTGACTCTTGCTCTTGAGCGCTTGTTGTCGTGCCAATGTGGGTGCCCCATCCTTGCGGCGTATTTGTTTTTGCCGCAAGGGTGGGAACGCACAAACCCCAGCGCTCAGGCCTTTACTGCAACCACATCACTCGGCGTCGCGTCGCGCAGGTCGCGAGAATCGTCCACCCGATGCATCAGCGCCGCTGCCAGCAGGAAGAAAATCCCGCCCGCCACCACCGCCGCGCTCCGGTTATTGCCCAGCAGATGGCCCATCACCCAGCCGAATCCCAACGCCGCCGTAATCTCTGGAATCACCACGAAGGAGTTGAAAATCCCCATATAAACTCCGGCCTTTCCCTCCGGCAGCGATCCGCCCAGAATCGAGTAGGGCATGGAGAGCGTACTCGCCCAGCCCACTCCCACCCCGGTCATCGACAGCAGCAACAGCATCTTGTTATGAATTACGGCCACGGAGAGCAACCCCAGGCCGCCGCATACCAGGCACAAAGCGTGAGTTCCCTTGCGGCCAAACTTGCGCGCCAGCGCGGGCAGCACAAATGAAAATCCGAAGCACACCAGCGAATACATTCCGAAGCAGACGCCCGCCCACTCCACTCCCGCTGAATAAAGTGGAGAATTTGTATCCGCCGCTCCGAAAACATTGCGCGCCACAGCCACGGGAAAATAGAGCCACATGCAAAACAGTCCCAGCCAGGTGCAGATCTGCACCCACGCCAGTTGCCGCATCACTATGGGCATCTTGCGAATCGACACCAGCAGTTCGCGCGTCCCTGCCACGATGCCGGCGCCCGCGGCCTTTTGTCTCTTGAATTCCTCCAGATTATCCGGCGGATATTCTTTGGTGGTGAAAACCGTCCAAAGCACCGCGCCCATAAACGCCGCCGCACCCATGTAAAACGAAGCGCGCACCGTGAAAGGAATTGTCCCCGCGGCCCTCGTCTCCGCCAGATGAAAGACATTGGTCAGCAGAAAAGGCAGCGCCGAGGCAATCACCGTGGCCAGCCCGATAAACAGGCTCTGCATGGCATACCCGCGCGTACCCTGCGATTCCGGCAGCAGGTCGGTCACAAAAGCGCGAAACGGCTGCATGCTGATGTTGATGCTGGCGTCCAACACCCACAACAAACCTGCCGCCATCCACAGCGCGTTGCTGCGCGGCATCAGAATCAGCGCCATCGAACTGAGGATAGCGCCAGCCAGAAAGTACGGCCGTCTGCGGCCCAATCGGCCCCACGTGCGGTCGCTCGCCTGACCCACAATCGGCTGCACCAGCAATCCGGTCAGAGGCGCGGCCAGCCACAAAATTGGAATCTGATCGGCGCGCGCGCCCAGGTATTCGT
>JBAPYY010000883.1:0-11170 GCA_049284975.1 Occallatibacter sp. | reverse complement strand
CTATTCAGGCTAACCCAGCGAGCCACTGAAATATTCCGCTATTTGAAAAGGCACGATTTTACAGGTAACGATAAAACCGATTGCTTTGAAAGGACACGATTTTAAAGGTCACAAAAAATCATTGCCTTGAAAGGGCATGACTTCAGTCGTGCCGAAAAGCAGCAATACCAACCCGGGCTTTAGCCCCTGAGGGACGCATTCCCGGAACATTATCCCCTCAAAAACGAGGCCCGCACCAGTCTGCCAATTTCCTGGAGCATAGCTGCGCGCTTGCTCTCCGGTCCGTAGCACTGGTTGATGTAGGCCGCGATGACGATGGGTGGCTCGGCAACAGGCCACAGGACCGCAATGTCGTTGCTGGTGTGCTCGCCGTCCGATCCTGTCTTGTCGGCTGCGCGCCAGCCTTCAGGCAGCTTCGCTCGCAATCGGTCGAGGCCAGTAAGATTCGCTTCCATCCACGCGACTAGCTGGCTGCGCGTAGTTGTGGAGAGGACGTCTCCGAGCAGGATGGACCTTAAATCGTCGGCCGTCGCCGCAGGGGAGGTGGTGTCTCGCGGATCGCCAGGAGCCGAATCATTCAGTTCCGGCTCCATTCGGTCGAGCCGCGTTACAGAATCACCGATAGAACGACTGAAGCGCGTGATGGCTGCGGGACCTCCCAGGCTCTCCAGCAAAAGATTAGCCGCGGTATTGTCGCTTCGAGTCAAAGCCGCGTGACAAAGATCGGCGACGGTCATTATCCCGCCGGCGTGGGGTTCAGTGAACGGCGAGTTGTGCAACAGCGGCTTCGGCGGAATCGCAATCGCGCGATCGAGCGATTCCTCTCGCCGATCCACGCGCTGCAACACAGCGGCCGAGAGCAGGAACTTGAACGTGCTGCACATGGGAAAACGCTCATTCAAGCGATAGCCTGAGCGCTCGCCGGTAGTAGAGTCCACCACGGCCACGCCGAGTCGGCCGCCATTGATCTTCTCAAGTTGCGCAAAAGCTTCTGGCAACGCAATGAACCGTTTTGGAGTAGCGCGAAGAAGACGTGGCAAGGCGAGTGCAGTCATAGCGACAAAGCTTCGGCGGCTCAGCATAGGTATAGCAAAACACGTGCATGCGTCCGGGCCAATATCCATCTTGGTTCCGGTCTCGCAGGGTCTTGAGAATATTAGCGCCGGTTGCCCCAGGGTCCGGATTTTCGGACCTGGGGCACTCCTCAATTGAAGCTTAGAAATACCGCATGTTCTCAAGATCGAAAATCAGCCCCGGTCCGGTTGGGTTCCATCCCAGCTTCTTGCGCGTCTGTGCGCTTGAGCCTTCAAGGTCCCTTCCAGCGAACCTTGCTAGAAACCCGAAATGAGCCTGCGCCTCCTCCGGAGACAAAGCAACCACCGGCACCTTCAAGCCCCGGCCAATCACTTCAGCGATCTCCCGCATCGGCACACCCTCTTCAGCGACAGCGTGATACCTGGCTCCTGCCTCATGCTTCTCAAGCGCCAGCCGGTAGAGACGCGCGGCGTCGAGCACGTGCACCGCAGCCCAGCGGTTGAGCCCCTCGCCGATGTACGCCGAGACGCCCTTCTCGCGAGCCAGAGCAACCAACAAAGTAACGAGGCCCTGTTTGACTGGGTCGTGAACCTGAGGAAGTCGCACCACCGACGCGCTCACTCCACGCGCTCTCATTGCCACAGCCGTCGCTTCTGAAGCGCGGGGCATCCAGTCGGAGACAGGCATCGGCGGATCATCTTCTGTTGCGATACGCCCCTGCGCTATCGCACCGAGTCCGCTGGTGACGATCAGCGGGCGCTCGGAGCCCTCGAGCACAGAGCCGAGAGTTTGGATGGCGCGCTTATCGAGCTCGCAGTTTTCCGCGAACTTCGACCAGTCGTGCCGGAAGGCAGTGTGAATCACAGCATCCGCGCTTGCTGCTCCGCTGCGCAGGCTTTCCAAGTCTTCAAGGTCGCCCCGATGCACCTCGGCGCCAGCAACCCGAAGAGCCTCAGCGCCCGCATCGCTGCGCGCGAGGCCCAGCACCTGATGGCCTCCGTCGATCAACTCTTTCACGACTTTCGAACCAATAAATCCCGTTGCGCCCGTAACAAATACACGCATAATTTTTTCTCCTAAGCATTGTTGAATTCAGCTGATAAAGATGTGGCCTTCACTCGAGCTGCCAGCCGAGCCGAAGCCTTTACGGTGATCAATCGCCAGTCGCGGGTAGATGAGTGCAGGCCATCGATCTTGGCCAACTCGTTCAACCAGTCTTCCGCTGAAAGCTCCGCTTGTTCTTTCCCGAACAACTGTTTGACGGCGTTGAAGAACGCTGCCAACTCCTGCTCCGCTGTCTTCATCACGCCAGCAGAGCGAGAATTGAGATTTTTCCGCGATACAAAAGAAACCAATCGATTCATATTCCTTGACTCCCAGGCTGCAAGAACCAACAGCCGCTATTGACAGGAGGTCGCGTTCCGATTAAAACGGAGACAGCCTCCGAATTAGTAGATTACCGGAGACTGTCTCCGGTTGCAAGTATTTTTACGCATGGCCAGCAAGCGTCCACAACCCGTCCCTCGAAAGCCGCGTACCGACGCGCAGCGGAACCGCGAGCGAATTTTGGAGGTGGCGAAGGAGGCGTTTACGCGTTTTGGCGCGGAGGCCAGCCTCGACGATATTGCCAAACAAGCCGGCGTTGGAGCTGGAACTCTCTACCGTCATTTTTCCACGCGAGACGCCCTCATCGAAGCGGTCTATCGCAGTGAAGTGGAAAAGCTGGCTGCGGCGGAATCCAAATTTGCCGCGACGATGCCCCCCGTCGCAGCATTGCGAGCATGGATGCTGTTGTTCGTGGACCACATCGCGGCCAAGCAGATTATTGCTCCTGCGCTGAATAGCATCGTAGGAGGCCCCTGCAAGTTATTCGAGGGCTCTCGCTCCATGATCCAGGAGGCGATTCAAGCGCTGGTAAAGCGCGCCATCAAGAGCGGCGACATACGCGGCGATCTCGATCCCTTCGACCTGCTTCGAGCTTTGATCGGCGTCTCCCATATCGCGTCCGGTCCTGGCTGGCAGCAAAGCGCCCGCCGTCTGGTGGACATCCTCATCACAGGCTCACGCCCAGTCAAATAGAGCCGGAGGATTCCGAAAACATCCGGGAACACAGAGGGCATCAGGTACTGCTCGGTGAATTCAGCGTCGCCTGGCCTCGTATCAGGACACGACTTCAGTCGTGCCGATCGTGTCGTGGCTTTGCGCAGTCGAGTGGAAAGAACAGCGAAAAGTGGTGTGAACCTGGCCGACGAACTGCTTGAGTCGAGCTCGGGTGCAAAGCGACGAACGGCGATGAAGTGTGACTCGAGGGATCATCGCCCGTATTGGTCGGAAATGCCCGTTATATGCTGTCTTGCTCTAACCAATGCAACCTCGATTGCCGATAGGTACGAAGAGGCCATCTCCTTGATTGACGGAATCGGTGCTGACATTGGGGAGCCCATCGAGGCGTCGCTGGAGTCTCGCCTGTTAGCCTCCGTCGTGCGTTGCTCTGACGACGCGATCTTTTCCATTTCAACCGAAGGAGTTATCCAAAGCTGGAACGATGCCGCACAGAGAATCTACGGCTACTGCGCCGCGGAGATTTTGGGAAAATCAATACGTATCCTCTCTTCAGTCGATCGGGCCGACGAGACCAGCGAGATTTTGGAAAAGTGGAGAATCGGCGCCGAGGTCAAGAACCTGGAGCTGATTCGCCAGAGGAAAAATGGCCAGCAGATTCTGGTTCAGCTCAATCTATCTCCAATCAGAGACCCGGTTGGACAGGTGATTGGAGCGGTTGCCATCTCGCGGGATATCACGGAGAAGCGGCGTTCGGAGCTCGCTCTGCGCAAGTCGGAAGAGCAGTATAGGATGTTGTTTGAAACTAACCATGCTGCGATGTATATCTTTGATTATAAAACGTTTTTTATTATTGCAGTTAACAAGGCGGCAATCCAGCAGTACGGTTTTTCGGAGCAAGAGTTCTTAACAAAGAGAGTAACGGAACTGCGTCCCGTCGAAGATATTCCGGCATTCTTGCAGGACCTTTCAAGAAACAGTATGGGTCGGCATCCGAAGCGCGGCTTTTGGAAGCATCGAACAAAGAACGGCGCGATTATCGATGTCGAGATCGTTTGCAATCGCCTTGAATTCAATGGGATCGACTCGATACTGGTGGCCGCGCACGACGTCACGGAGTGGAAACGGGCCGAAGCGGCGCAGCAGGACAGTATGAACAAATATCGTGTCCTGTTCGAGGACTCCGGCGATGCGATCTGGCTCGTGGACGAAGAAGCTGTTCTGGACTGCAACTCGGCGGCGCTCCAAATGTTCGGATACGAAGTTGGCGAAACCTTGCCGAAACCTTTCGAAATGTCGCCGCCGTACCAATCCGATGAATCGTCTTCCAGCACGGCAGCCAAACAGAAGATTGCTGCTGCGCTCCTGAGTGGCAAGGAACGATTCGAGTGGTTGCACCAGCGCAAGAATGGCGAAATATTTCCGGCTGAGGTGTGCTTGACCGCGTTGACGCTGAGCGGACGGCCAGTGCTGCAGGCCACCGTGCGCGAGATCACTGAGCGCAAGCGTGCCGAAGAAGCTCTGCTGTTCAAAACGGCATTGCTGGAGGCACAAACCGAGTCCACAATCGATGCTATTCTTGCCGTCGACGCCTCCGATCGCATCATCCTGGTAAACAAGCAATTTCAGATCGACTTCGATATACCTGATGAACTTCTGAGTCAACGAGAAGATGCTATTCTTCGCGAACACATGATGGATAAAATTCAGGGCCCCGAAGCCTTCATCGAGAAAATCAAGTATCTCGATAGCCACCGGAATGAAAAGAGCAGCGACGAAGTCAGACTCAAGAATGGGAAGATTTTCGAGCGATACACCGCACCCCTCATCGACGCAAGAGGCCAGTATCGGGGCAGAATCTCGTACCACCGCGATATCACCGAACGCAAAGCCGCTGAGGAGCGGATTCAGTTTTTGGCCTATTACGATGCTCTTACGGAGCTGCCACATAGGGCGCTTCTACAGGATCGCATGGAAATTGCCTTAGCCGACGCTCTCCGAAGAGACGAGAAGATCGCAGTGATGTTTCTTGATCTCGACCAGTTCAAAGCAATCAATGATTCGTTCGGCCATTCGTTCGGAGATATTCTCTTGAGAGAATTCGCAAAGCGCATTCGGGGTTGCGCACGGGGACAGGATACGGTGGCCAGGGTAGGCGGCGACGAATTCGTTGTCATGTTGAGTAGCGCGAAAGACGCAGCCGGCGCTGCGATTGCAGCTGAACGGATGATGGCTGTGTTGAATGAGAACTTCATCATCCAGGGGCAATCGCTCTGCGTGAGTTGCAGTATCGGTGTCAGTATGTTCCCGGAACATGGCGCCGACAGCGAAACCTTGATCCGGAATGCCGACGCGGCAATGTATTGCGCGAAAAGCGACGGACGCAGCAAGGTGCGGTTCTTTACGGGCGAGATGAATGCGGTCGCTCAGGAACGTCTCACCATGGACAAGAATCTGCGTCTGGCGCTCGACAGGCAAGAGTTCTTCCTGGTGTATCAGCCACAGATCGAGATTGAAACCGGAAGGATCACCGGGTTTGAGGCTCTGATTCGCTGGCAGCACCCGGAATTAGGTCTTGTCCCACCCGACAGATTCATATCCATTGCTGAAGACAATGGCCTGATCGTACCCATCGGCGAATGGGTTCTCAAGACCGCATGTGCGCAAGCCAGGCAATGGCAGGACGAAGGGCTTGCCGCGGTCCCGGTGGCAGTGAATGTGTCTGCGGTCCAGTTTCGCCAGGAGGGTTTTACCGATCTCATCAGAAGAGTGTTAACGGAGGTTGGGCTCTCTTCTGAGTACCTCGAACTTGAACTGACGGAAAGCTTGCTGCTATCTAATGTGGATATGGTGTTAGCGACACTTCAAGATCTGAAGGAAGTGGGCTTGCAGCTTGCCATTGATGACTTCGGTACGGGATACTCCAGTCTCAGCTACTTAAAACAGTTTCCGGTCGGCAAGCTCAAGATTGATCGCTCATTCATCCGTGATATTCCATTAGATATGGATGACGCAGCCATCACTATCGCCATCATTAGCATGGCGAAGAGTTTGCATCTCAAGGTGATTGCAGAGGGCGTAGAAACTGAAGCTCAGTTGTCTTTCTTGCGGGAACAGCATTGCGATGAGATTCAAGGTTACTACTTCAGCAAGCCAATATCAGCCGACGAAGCGGCTTCCTTGCAACGAAACCAAGGCCACCCTGCGCCCCAGAACCGGGCCCGCCGACAGGTTCTCGTGAATGAAGTGGACAGCCTGCCCTGAACGAAGTCGAATGGGCAAGTCCCGTCTGCCTCACGGCAGGTGGCTTGCCGAAAAACAACCCTTGCAAAGGCGCTGGCGTTCTACTTTTCCACGACGGCTTTGGAGAGGTTTCTCGGCCGATCCACATCCACGCCGCGTTCCAGAGCCATGAAGTAGGCGAACAGTTGCAACGGAATCACTTCGACGATGGGCAAAAGGTACTCGGAAGCTGGCTGCACCGGGACGCAGTCGCTCACTAACGCCGCCACTTCCGTGTCGCCGGTGTTGGCAATTGCAATCACTTTGGCGCCTTGCGCCTTCATGTCCCGCAATAGTTCCAAAGTTTTCTTGTAGCGGAGAACTGAGGCTTTGAGCGCGCGATCAACGGTGGCAATTACGACCAGCGGCACACTGTCGCTGACCAGCGCATTCGGTCCGTGCTTCAATTCGCCTACCGGATAACCTTCGGCGTGAACATAAGAGGCCTCCTTGAGCTTCAAGGCTCCCTCGCGTGCGATGGCATAGTGAATGCCGCGGCCGAGAAAGAGGAAGGTTCTGGCGGAGTTGTACTTGCTGGCCAGTGCGGCCATCTGTGTGCGCCAGCCGTCGAGCTGCTCTTCGATGCTGCCGGGGAGGGCCTTTAAGCGGGCAATGTTGGCATCGATCTCCGCGCTCTCCATGCGGCCCAGGCGCTGCGCTTCATAAAGGCCGAGCAGAAAGAGCACCGCCAACTGGCAAGTAAAGCTCTTGGTGGCGGGAATCGCCTTCTCGACACCTGCGCCCAACGGCATGGAAACATCCGCCTTGCGCGCCATGGTCGAGGCTTTGGCATTGGTGATGGCCAGGCTGTGCTGTCCGCGCCGGTTCGCCTCGCGCAAGGCGGCCAGCGTGTCAGAGGTCTCGCCCGACTGTGACAGCACCAGCAAACTGGGATGGCGCATCCCCTTTTCTTCGTGTTCTCCGCGGCAACTGTATTCGCTGGCGTATTCGACATCGACGGCAAGCCCACAGAGGTCCTCCAGCAGAATTTCGGCAGCCAGGCCGGCGTGGCGGCTGGAGCCGGAGGCGGCAATGAGCACCTCGCCCGACGGGTTGGCCCACCCCTCCAGCCGCTCCGCCACATCGCTCCTCAAGTGGCCCCCGTCCAGATACATAGCCTGGGTGCGAAGCAGGGCTTCTGGCTGCTCGTAAATTTCGCGCAACATCTCGTGAGGAAAGCTCTTCAAATTGGTCATTCTGGCAAAAATCCTTCTTCAGGCAAGTTTAATTTGGCGTCACTGCAGTCCCAAATATCGATCATATACGAAGAAGTCAGTCAAATCCTTGAGTGAATACTTGAAAATATTCACAGATCGCTCAATAAATGTATCTTTGTGCTTTATTTTCCCTCCCAAGAGAGGGTAGAATCGGTGCGATATGGCTGATGCACTGAATCGACGCTGTGAAGTGATAATCAAGTTTCTTCTAAGGACCGGAACTGCGACGGTAGAGGAGATTCTCGAAGTAGCCGGCTCCTCGGCTCCCAGCATCCGGCGCGATCTGGCCCGGCTGGAAAGCCGCGGGCTGATTCGCCGCACCCATGGCGGGGCAACGCTGGTAGAGCCCCTGCTCTACGAGCCGTTCCGCTATGACAGCTCCTTTTTGGCGCGCGAGCAGCGCTTTGCTCTGGAAAAGCGCCGCATCGGCCTGGCGGCCGCCGAACTAATCCAGGCAAACGAGACTGTGGGCCTGACCGCGGGCACCACCACCACACACATCGGCCGCAGCCTGCGCCACCGCGAGAAGATTCAAGTGGTTACCAACGCAATCAATATCGGCATGGAGTTATGCAACCAGCCCGGGATCCGCACCTATTTGACCGGCGGTGCGGTCCCCTGGGCATGGTCGTTTTCACTTACGGGCAACGCTGCGCTCACGTTTCTCGACGATGTTTACATGGACAAAGTATTTTTGAGCGTGACTGGCCTGGACGCGGAACGCGGCGCGACCACGCTGGAGGCCGACGAGGCGCTGGTTTATCGCAAGATGCTCAAGCAGGCCAAGCAGGTGATTGTGACTGCTGACGCCAGCAAGCTGGGCAAAGTCAGCCCGGCCTTCATCTGTCCGGCGAATGAAATCAACATTCTGATTACCGATACAGGGGCATCGGCCGAAGCGCTGGCCCCGTTCGAGCGCCAGGGGATCCGAGTGATCCGTGCTTAGGCCGGGTGAACAAAGTGGCTCTTACTGCGCTGCTGGCGCCGCAATCCCGTTTTTGGCAAAGTGAACATGCATGAGCCGGATTGCCCTGCGCACACTGGCTTCCAAAACATCTGCTTTGCCGACCGCCGTGTGTTCGTTAAAGCTCTCTTGGCCGAACTCCTCGGCGCAGCGGGTAAGTGAGCCATGCAGGCAGCGGACGCCGGTTCGCTCCAGAACCTCGGCCATCGAGGCGAGATTCAGCCCGCCCCCGGCCATGATCTGAATTCGATCCCCAGCCTGTCTCACCAGCTTTGCAAGCTGATCGGCGCCTTCGAGGACATTGGACGCACCGCCCGAGGTCAGCAGGCAATCAGCCCCCAGCTCGATGACTGCTTCCAGCGCTCTGTCCAAATCAGATGTTTCGTCGAAGGCGCGATGGAAAGTCACTTTCATGGGACGGGCAAGCTCAACGAGTTCCCGGCTTCGGTCGACATCAATGCGGCCGTCCGGCAGCAGAATGCCCATTGCGACTCCCGCGGCGCCCGTTTTTTTAACCCACTGCAACTGCTGCCGCATATGTTCAAATTCTTCGGCGGAGTAAACAAAATTTCCGCCACGCGGACGAATCAATACATGAATAGGGATGGATAGCGCCTGTACGGCGGCTATGGTCAGCGGCTCGCTGGGCGTTATCCCGCCCAATTCGAGCCGAGTGCACAGCTCGACGCGGTCGGCGCCACCCCGCTCAGCCGCCGACGCGGCGTTCAGGGTCTCGACGCAAAGCTCAAATAAAAAGGTCTTCATGCACGTATCCAAAATGGCAGAATGAGGCCCGCATCTTGCTTGACGAGCGCCATCCGTAAAGGAACCACACTCCGTGAGCATCAATGCAAGATCAAGACAAACAGTAGATTAATAATCGTATTTTGTCAAAATGCTCACTGCAATAGACAAATATTGCTATTTCAGTCATAGTTCAGAGAATTTCTACTGATGCTGCTTCTCCGCCTACGCGCTGCACTAAATTGCTGCTACCAGACGCACGGCGTCAAAATGAGCTGTCCGCAGGCAAACAATGGGGTTAAATTCAGAATGATGGGATTTCAGATGCCCCACGACCCGCCAAAAGGGTAGCTGAAGTCGTTTTAGAAAATGGAATCTTCTAAAAAGTTCGCCACATCAACTTGTAGTAAATCACCTATTTTTCACAAGTTTGACCATTTTGGCTTAATTTCGTCATTTTACCTCTTGCAAAACCCCGAGGATATGTATTAAGGTTCTCACGTCTCACTATTGAGCATTTTGCCGCTATTTGCTCATCTAGATGACGAGCAGTCCGGAAGTGTGCAGAAGCGGAGAGGGTGACTTACCGCCTCAGGAGGTTGAGGCAGAAGGGTAAGGCCCAAGGTGATTCGTGTTCGACTCAGAATTCCGGCGGCGTGAAAGCGTACGTCCAAAGCCAGGGTGTGGTTTGCGAGAGCCTTGACACTCAAGAATGCCGGAGTCTGAATCGCAGGCGTTTGTGTTAATTCGGAGGCGAGCATTTTCCCGGCTTGGACAGTGCTCCATGGTTTCGACGTTATCCGTCAATACGTACCGGCGTATGGACATCAACAGGACTTCAAAGAAAGGTGCGACAGCAATGATTTATTTCAAAGGGTTATTTGTTGAATTCTTTCGAACGAAGCGCGGGCCAGTGCTACTCAGTTTGTTGGCTGTAGTGTTTCTGCTTAGCCCGGTATTTTCGGGCGCTCAGGAACTCACGGCAACGCTCAGCGGCGTTGTAACCGATGCAACGGGGGCTGTGATTCCTCACGCCTCAGTGACGGTTGCGCAGAACGGCGTTAATGCAGGATCCCGCGTTGTGCAGACGGATGGAGCCGGCAACTATGTTGCCACGAACCTGACGGCTGGAACCTATTCGATCACCATAACGGCAACGGGCTTTGAGACGTTCAAGGGCAAGAACATCGTCTTGAACGTTGCGGAAAAGCACGCCTTTAACGCTCAACTGACCCCTGGCGCGACGAGCACGACGATTACCGTCGAAGACAATCCAGTTCAGGTTGATACCGAGACCAGCGGCCAGGCCGGCACCATCTCGGGAGTCCAGATCCGTGAACTTGAGATCAACAGCCGCAACTTCGAGCAGTTGATCACCTTGCAGCCCGGCGTTGTGAACCAGCTCGGCGACGAGCCCAGCGCTTCCGGCATTGCGATTTCGGTCAACGGCGCGCGCACCTCGGCCAACAACTGGACCGTGGACGGCGCCGACATCAACGACTCCGGCTCCAACGGCACCGTAGTCAACGAACCCAGCATGGACGCCATTCAGGAAATCACACTGGAGCGCGGCAATTACGACGCCGGTTATGGACGTTCGGGCGGCGGCCAGATCCTAGTGGCCACCAAGAACGGCACCAGCACATTCCATGGCGAAGGTTACGAGTACGTCCGCAATACCATTTTCGATGCCAACGATTGGCTGAACAAAGAGAGCCAGGAAACTATCACCGCATCCAATCCGGTTGCTTCCAACCAAGCGGGCGTGAACCATCACAACGTCTATGGCTTCACAGTTGGCGGTCCCATCTACATTCCCAAGTACTACAACGAGAACAAGAACAAGACCTTCTTCTTCTGGTCGGAG
>JBAPYY010000882.1:0-3859 GCA_049284975.1 Occallatibacter sp. | reverse complement strand
TTCAATTCATCGAGGCTTTGTTGAAAGCGTATGCGCGTCATCCGAACCTGCCCGTGATGTAATCGTCAGTGCGCTTGTCGCTGGGATTGGTAAAGATCTTGTGCGTGGTGTCGAATTCGACCATGCGGCCATTCAAAAAGAAGCCGGTCTTCTCGGCCACGCGGGCTGCCTGTTGCATGTTGTGGGTCACAATCACAATAGTGTACTGCGATTTCAGCTGAAATATAAGGTCTTCTATTTTGGATGTGGAAACCGGATCCAGCGCCGAGGCCGGCTCGTCCATCAGCAGCACCTCGGGATCCACAGCCAGTGCGCGCGCAATGCACAGTCGCTGCTGTTGTCCGCCGCTGAGGCTTGCGCCGGATTCCTTCTTCAGATTGTCTTTGACCTCGTCCCACAGCGCCGCGTGTTTCAGCGATCGCTCGACAATCTCGTCCAGTGCGCGCCGGTTGGTGTAGCCGTTCAGCTTCAGCCCTGCGGCCACATTGTCGTAGATGGACATGGTCGGAAACGGATTCGGCCTTTGGAAGACCATGCCCACGCGGCGGCGAATCTCCACAGGCTTGGCGTCCGCGTAAATGTCCAGATCGCCGATCAGCACCTTGCCTGTCACGCGCGCTATTGGATTGGTCTCGTGCATGCGATTGAGGCAGCGCACAAACGTGCTCTTGCCGCAGCCCGAGGGGCCGATCAAAGCAGTCGCATGGTTTGCCGGGATGTTCAGGTTGATTTCCTGCAGCGTGTGATTCGTGCCGTACCACGCGTTCAGGTTGGTTACCTCGATGCCGACGCCCACTTAGCTTGCCCCTTTCAAAACGCCGCGGCTGGTGACGAAGCGCACCAGCGTAACCGCCAGCACGATCAGAACGATCAGAACCAGAGCTCCTGCCCACGCCAGCCTGTGCCAGTCGTCGTAGGGCGAGAGCGCGTAGACGTAAATCTGCAAGGGCAAAGCAGCGATGGGCTCGTTGAGATTCGAACTCCAAAACGCATTGCCGAAAGCCGTGAAAATCAGCGGCGCGGTCTCGCCGGCCACGCGCGCAAAGGCCAGCATACAGCCGGTAATGATGCCTGGGGAAGCGGTTTTTACGGTAATTGCCAGCACCGAGCGCCAATTGGGAACACCCAGCGCCAGTGCCGCCTCGCGCACCGCATGAGGCACCATCAGAAGCATCTCTTCGGTGGTCCGGCAGACCGTGGGAATCATCATGACGCCCAGCGCCACGCCCCCCGAGAACGCGGAAAAGTGACCTTGCGGCACCACTATCAACGAGTAAATCGCTATGCCCATCACAATTGACGGCACTCCATTGAGCACATCCGCCGTAAACCGTATCGCGTTGGCCAGTTTGGTGCCGCGCCCAAATTCAGCCAGGAAGATGCCGCCCGCAATGCCAATTGGAATGCCGATAAGACTGCCGACGGCCAGTAGAATCGCCGAGCCCACGATAGCGTTGGCCATACCGCCTCCGGTCTCGCCCACCGGCTTGGGAACCTGAATGAAGAAGTCCAGATTCAGCGAACTGGCGCCCCTGTAAACCAGATAGATAAAAATTGCCACCAGCGGCGCCACCACCAACACTGTCGATAGGACAGCCACGCACGTGGCCGCACCATCGACCAGCGCTCGCACTTGTGCCCGCAATTTATGCTCAGTCTTCAGCTTGCCCTCTCCGTGGCGGTTCTATTTCCTAACCCCTAATCCCCGAATTTCAATGGATCGGAGCCGGCGCTCCGCGTGTCACAGCCCAGACCAGCAACCGGGCAAATGCGTTCACGATGATGGTCACTATAAACAACGCCAGTCCCAACTCCATGAGCGCGCTCAGATGCAGATCGCTCGCAGCTTCAGCAAACTGGTTGGCGATCGCCGAAGCCATTGTATTTCCGTTCGAAAGCAGCGAACGTTCAATGTCCAGGCTGTTGCCGATCACCATGGTGACAGCCATGGTCTCCCCCAAGGCGCGCCCCAGGCCCAGGATGACGGCGCCGACTATACCAATGCGCGCATTGCGCAAGACGCCCATACGGATCATTTCCCAGCGCGTCGCGCCCAGTGCCAGCACGGCCTCCCGTTGGGATTGCGGCACGGCCGTCATCACTTCGCGGGTGAGTGAGGAGATAATGGGCAGAATCATGATAGCCAGAATCACGCCTGCCGTAAGAAAGCCCAGGCCCGTGGGGTTATCTTCGCCGAAAAATCCTGTCCAACCCAGCATTTTAATCAGCCAGGGATTCAAATAATCCCGCATGATCGGCACCAGCACAAAAACCGCCCACAGCCCGTAGATCACGCTGGGAATCGCTGCAAGCAATTCGGTGATAAAGGCCAGCGGGGCTCGCAGCCAGCCAGGACACATTTCTGTCAAAAATACCGCCACGCCGATGGCTAAAGGAACTGCTAGCAGCAGCGCGAGAAACGACGAAACCAGCGTCCCATAGAGGAACGGGAGGGCGCTGAAATGCCCGTTCACCGGGTCCCAGTACATCGGCTGCTTGCTGTATGTATCGACGAAAGCCTTGTAAAAGAAATCCAAGCCGAATTTGCCCCAAGCGAGTCGGGAGCGTATCACCAATTCGAAAGCAATTAGCACCACAATTCCGAAGACGCTCAAAGCACACAGCACCATCAGCCAATGGAAGGCGCGGTCTGCGAGTGCCGAGTTGCCACGCGAGAGCAGAAACGTGCGGATCGCCGACGCCTCGCGCGAAGCCCCTTTGCCCGAGGGTTGCTCGCCTGGAGAGCCGGGTTCGGGCAAAAGTTGGGCTTGTTTGATGAGAATCTCGGGCACTTTGGTCATCCCTGGGAGTAGGCTATCAATCCTAGATGAATAGAAGGTTAAAACACCGCAGAATCAAGTGCATACCATGGAACAAGCCAATCTGGAGGGGAGCGTTCAAATCATCCTTGCCTCATCCACTTCGTCAAAGTGATAATTGGGAGACTGCAACTTGGCAATTCCTCGCCTGCCAGTCCCAAACCCTCAATTTGCTTGTATCAATCGCGCGGGGCACGTAAAATGGTGCTACACGAAACCAGGTGCAATAGTGAAAGCAAATATCACGTTGAAGGTTGAAGAGGATCTACTGCGTGAGGCCCGAATTCTAGCCGCAGAAGATGGCTCATCGGTCAGCGCGCTACTCGCGGCCCAATTGGAGCAGTTAGTACGCGAACGCAAAGGATACGATCAGGCGCGCCGAAGCGCCGTTGCTCGGCTCCGGTCAGGTTTTGATTTACATTGGACTCCAACCCACCTGAGGAGTGAGCTGCATGAGCGGTAAGTGCTTTGTGGATTCCGACATTCTGGTGTACGCGCACGATCGTTCTGCCGGGGTAAAACATCTGCGCGCGCAGATGCTGCTGGAGCAGTTGTGGACTTCGGGTTGGGGAGTGCTGAGCACGCAGGTTCTTGAAGAGCTAAGCATTCAACTTTGCCACAACGTGGACAATACATTGCCAGTAGAGGAAGTCTGCCTAATGGTTCGAGATTATTCAACCTGGAATGTAGTTACAACAACTCCCGCATTGGTCCTTGAAGCGCTGGAAGTCGAAAGACGCCAGGAGGTTCCTTTTTGGGATGCTCTGATTCTTGAGACTGCAAAGCGCGCCGGTGCGTCTATTCTCTATTCAGAAAATCTGGCGAAGATGCAACGTTATGGGGCGATTCAGATAGTGAACCCACTTCTGGACCAAGTAGCCCCCTGACCGCGGCGAATTGCGCCATCCATAAGTGGAAAACGCACCTGCTTTATTAACTCCTCCAGCTAATGTACCGAGGGCGCGCATGTCTCCGCTGCCTTAGGCGAGACCTTCCATGTAAACGCAAGCAGCCCAATTCCCAAGAGCGTTGATATTAAT
>JBAPYY010000881.1:0-2712 GCA_049284975.1 Occallatibacter sp. | reverse complement strand
CGCGCTCCGGTCGCATCCGCGGAAGGAAAACCTGGTAATGTCATCTTCAGTTTCATCTGAGGTTGCAATGGAAAGCGGCCGGGACACGGAATCGACAACCGTACCCGGCCCGATTCTTTTGTTGGGTGCTCCGGGCGTGGGCAAGGGAACCCAGGCCAAGGAGCTCGTTAAGATCTGGAATATCCCGCAGATCTCCACTGGGGACCTGCTCCGCGCCAACGTGGCTAAGGGGACGACGCTGGGCAAGGTAGCCAAAGAGATCATGGGCCGGGGTGAGCTGGTGCCCGATTCCCTGGTCAACGAGATGGTAGCCCTTCGCTTGCTCGAGCCGGATACGGCCCGCGGATACATCCTCGACGGGTTCCCCCGGACGCTGGGGCAGGCCACCTGGCTGGATGGCCGGTTACAGGCGCAACCTGAATCCATGCCGGTCGTTGCCGTCAGCATCCAAGTGAACTATAATCAATTATTGCGGCGCATTACGGGGCGCCGGAATTGTCCTGTCTGCCAGAGCATCTACAACATCTATATGCATCCCCCGAAAAAGGATGGGATTTGCGATGTTGAGGGTGCGGCGCTGACCCAGCGAGCCGACGACACGGAAGAGGTCTTTAAGGAGCGCATGCGCGCTTATTCAGCTCTTACCGCGCCTGTTGTCGATCACTACCGGGCACTGGGACGATTTGCTGAAGTGGATGGAGACCGGCCGATCAATACGATCGCAGCCGGAATTGTTACCGCCGTCGAAGGGTTGCGCCAGAGGGCGTAGCCATCGGGGCGGTTTGCGCGCGTGAATGACAACCGAGAACCGGATTTTGTGGCTGTTGTACTCAAGTCGTCTCAGGAGATCGAAAAGATGCGCCGCGCCGGGCAGGTGGTCCGCGAGGTGCTGGAGCTGGTGCGCAGCAGGGTGAAGCCGGGCGCGACTACATTCGATCTTGAGAAAGCCGCCGAAGCGCGGTTGAAGGAACTGAGCGTGAAGGCAGCATTCAAGGGTTATCACGGTTTTCCTTGCGTGCTGTGCACTTCGGTCAACAGCGAAGTGGTGCACGGAATTCCATCGCCGAAGCGGGTCCTGAAAGAAGGGGACATCGTTTCGGTGGATTTTGGCGTAGTGGTCGACGGCTATTACGGCGATGCGGCGATCACGGTACCCGTGGGCGCCATCGATGAGAGTGCCGCGCGGCTCTTGAAGACGACCGAAGAATCGCTCAAGGCGGGGATTGCGGCGGTTCGCCCAGGGGCGACGCTGGGCGATGTGGGAGCTGCGGTGCAGAGGGTGGTCGAGGGCCAGGGATTTTCCGTGGTGCGCGATTTTGTGGGCCACGGCATCGGGTCGCAGATGCACGAAGACCCGCAGGTGCCGAACTTTGGGGAAGCGGGCCACGGCATGAAGTTGAAGGCGGGTATGGTGATTGCCATCGAGCCCATGGTGAACGCAGGCGGGCCCGATGTAAAGGTGCTGGATGACGGCTGGACGGCCGTGGCGGCCGACGGCAGCATGAGTGCTCACTTCGAGCACACAGTTGCGGTCACCGCAACCGGGGCGAGAATTTTGACCGAGTAGCGATACTCTGGTCCAGAAGGTTAAGGCGCGTGAGCGCCAAAAAGCTAAGGCGCGCGAGCGCCGGAATTGGACACTGATTGTCAAAGGAAGACGCGATTGAGGTCATGGCAACCGTCCTTGAGACGCTGCCAAACGCCATGTTCAAGGTCAAGCTCGAGAATAACCACGAAGTTTTGGCCCATGTCTCGGGAAGGATGCGAAAGAATTTCATCCGGATTTTGCCCGGCGACCGCGTGGCCGTAGAGCTGAGCCCATACGACCTGAATCGCGGCCGCATTGTGTACAGATACAAGTGATTAGCGGCTAGTGATTAGTGGTTAGCCGCCGGTCTTACTAATCACTAGCCACTAATCACTGTTTTACAACGCAAAGAAGGATAACAAAGCAATGAAGGTCAGGGCATCGGTTAAGAAGATTTGCGTCAAGTGCAAGGTGATTACTCGCCAGGGCGTGGTACGCGTGATCTGCGAGAATCCCAAACACAAGCAGCGCCAGGGATAAGCAAGACTGGCAGGAACGGAGACTTCCAGAAGACAGGGAATAGGTGATAGGGAGTAGGGAATAGAAATCTGATCGACCGAAGCATCACGATCTTCTACTCCCTATTGGCTACTCCCTACTCCCTGTCTTCAAGAGGCTAGTTAGCTTGAGTCAAGGCTTGCGATGAACCTCTCGGAAGTATTCCGAATAACCCGTGCGAACCGGCGATTGGCCGGGGCACATAACCTGAAGCAGCAGAGGAAACAGAATGGCACGTATTGCTGGCGTCGATCTGCCCCGCAACAAGCAGGCACGGATCGCGCTCACTTACATCTTCGGCATCGGCCAGCCTCGCGCGCGCAGAATTCTGGAGAAGGCGAACGTTGACGCCTTCAAGAAGATCCAGGACCTGGGCGAAGAAGAGGTTAACCGCATCCGTCAGGTAATTGAGGACGAAGGAGACGTCGAGGGCGACCTGCGCAAGGACGTCTCGATGCACATCAAGCGCCTCATCGACATTCAAAGCTATCGCGGCCTGCGCCACAGGAAGTCTCTCCCCGTTCGCGGCCAGCGCACCCACACCAATGCCCGCACTCGCAAGGGCCCGCGTAAGGGCACGATTGCCGGCAAGAAGAAAGCGACGGCGAAGACCTAATGGCGAAACC
>JBAPYY010000880.1:0-1511 GCA_049284975.1 Occallatibacter sp. | reverse complement strand
CCATGCAGTCCGCTTATCGGTCGTCTCTCAGGCCATTATTGTTTCTCGGCTACGACGGAGGTGATCTGGTCGGGGTAGCCCCTCTGGCGACTGACGCCGCAGGAGAGAAAATAACTTTCCTCGCAGGAACGACCGCAGATTACTGCGATTTTCTGACGCAGCCAGAAAGGCGGTCCGAGTTTGTTGATGCGGTTTTCGCAGAGCTGAAGAAAGCCAGGGCAACGTTTATAGTATTGGCGAACTTGCCGGAAGACTCGGCGACGTCCGCCGCCCTCCGGGTTGCGGCGGAGAAGTATGACTTTCACTTCTATATGCGCCCGGCATACTTGTGCGCCCAAGTGAAGCTAGGTACCGCTGCACAACGCACGGAGCTGAAGACCACATTGATGCGCAAAAGAAAAATCCGCCGATGCTTGAAAGCGATGGAGCGTGAAGGGCCGGTGACCATTGCCCATCTTCAGTCATGGGCGCAGATTCAATCCGTGTTCCCGGATTTCACGGACGCGCACGTGGCCCGCTTCAGGGCGATACGGCGCATCAGCGCTCTGTCCACGCCAGAGCGGCGATTCTTCCTGGAAGAACTCGCACGGCGGTTTTCCGATAGCGGAGTGGTGACTTTGAGCTTGTTAATGATTAGGGGCCAGCCGGTTGCGTGGAACTACGGCTTTCAATTCCGGGGGAGTTGGTTCTTGTATCAAGCCACTTTCGACAGCCGTCAGGAGGAGCATTCCCCCGGTCATTGCCTGCTTTCGAGGATTGTCATCGAAGCTTGCGACATGGACGAAATGAATGTGGTCGATTTGGGTTTGGGTGCGGAAGGCTACAAAGAACAATTTGGAAACAGCACGCGCCAGACGCTGCACGTCACGCTGACGAGATCGTGGCCACGCCATATGCGAGAAATCATCAAGTATCGTGCGGCGTGCAGGTTGAAACAGGTGCCAAAGGTCGATTCAGCTGTTCGAAGGCTGCTGGGTAGACCGCCCGCATAGAGACATCCCACCGCGAATCGAAAAACATTTAGACTGATCCATCGCGATGCTCGCGGCATAGCGAGCTCTGGGGGGATTTTGCTGTCCGGATTACAGACTGGTGCGACTCAGGCGCGCGATGGAGTGACTCCGCAACCAGCCGGCAGTCAGCCTGAATCAAGTGCACCGCTAAGCTTCCAGTCAGAGATGGGCCGCATTTCGCGGCAGTCCGGGATTGTTTTCGCGGGAACAATCTTCACCGCGGTTTTTGGTTACGTCTTCAAGGTTTACCTGGCGCACGTTCTGGGAGCGGAAGCTCTAGGGCTGTATGCGCTGGGCATGACGATCATCAGCTTTCTGGGAATCATCAACGGGCTCGGCCTTCCGGAGTCCGCGGTGCGTTTTGTTTCTTTGTACATGGCATCGGGAAAATTCACAGCCTTGCGTTCGTTGCTGTGGAACGGCTCCTGGATACTCTTGGCGAGCAACTTGGTGATCGCCGCAGTTGTGCTCAAGGCAGGCCCTTGGATCGCGATTCGC
>JBAPYY010000879.1:0-1904 GCA_049284975.1 Occallatibacter sp. | reverse complement strand
CACCACAAGAGTCGCCGGCGATGGAGTCGAAGGCCTCAAAATTCTCGATCAGGAAAGCTTCGATCTGGTGCTGCTTGACCTGGCCCTGCCAGGCCAGAGCGGACTTGAAATCCTGCCCCAGATCAAGGAGCGCCAGCCTGAGCTGCCGGTCATCATGATCACCGCCTACGGCACCGTAGACAACGTCGTTGACGCCATTCGCGCCGGCGCTGAAAACTTCGTCCAGAAGCCCTGGGACAACGAAAAGCTATTGGCCGACATTCGCTCTGCCGTTGCCCGCCGCAAGGCCGAAGAAGAAAACCTGCAACTGAAGCGCACACTCAAGCAGCGTTATAACTTCGCCAACATCGTAGGCAAGAGCGAGATCATGCTCAAGGTCTTTGACCTTGTGGCGCAGGTCGCGCCCAGCCGTTCCACGGTTCTCATTCAGGGCGAAAGCGGCACCGGCAAGGAACTCATCGCCAAGGCCATCCACGCCAACTCGCCGCGCAAAGACAAGCCATTCGTCCCCATCAACACCGGCGCCATGCCAAGCGAGCTGCTTGAGTCCACCCTCTTCGGCCATGTCAAGGGTGCATTCACTTCGGCTATCGCCTCCAAAAAAGGCCTCTTTGAAGTCGCCAATGGCGGCACGCTCTTCATGGACGAAATCGCCACCATGGGCATGGACACCCAGGCCAAGATTCTGCGCGTCCTTCAGGACCGCCGATTCATGCACCTGGGCGGCGTGCAGGAGATTCAGGTGGACGTGCGCATCATCGCCGCCACCAACATTGACCTGCGCAAGGAAGTCCGCGAGGGCCGCTTCCGCGAAGACCTCTTCTATCGCCTCAACGTCATCACGGTGGATCTTCCTCCGCTGCGCGCGCGCCGCGAAGACATTCCGCTTCTCTCGCAGCACTTCCTCGATTTCTACGCGAACGAAAACGGCCTTTCACCGCGCAAACTCTCCGCCGACGCCCTGCGTACACTGGTCGACTACGAGTGGCCCGGCAATGTGCGCGAGTTAGAAAATTCAATCGAACGTGGCGTAGTGCTCTCCTCGGGGCCGGTCATCGGCTCCGATCTGCTGCCCGGCCACATTACCGGCCGAAGCTTCCAGGACGCCCTGCTCGAGCACAACCCCGACGCCTCGCTTTTCAACATCCTCGAAGACATTGAACGCCGCATTATCATCGAGAAGCTTGAGCGCTGCAACTGGAACCAGACCGACGCGGCCGAACACTTCCATATCCCGCTCTCCACGCTCAACCAGAAAATCAAGCGTCTCAACATAGAGATCCGCAAGAAGGGCAGAGAGTAAGCAAGGGAATAGGGAATATGGAATAACTATCAAACCAGCATGCCCCGGCTCTGGCTTTGGACGAAATCCAAAAAAAGATTGCGTGCCGGACACTCGGGGTTATAGTCTCTGCTTGCCGGGAAAGCAAAATGGGAATCCCGGCTCACTGAAAGTCTGCTCCGCCGTCAAACGACTCCCAGCGAAGGATAGGAATCTCTCTGTTACAGGAGGGTGCGCTCGGGTTGTTTGAGATGTGCGGAACGGCTCTAAACCTGAGGGATTCTCGCAACGAAGGAGGTTCATCGTGCGCTTGATTTTCAGGAACGTGGCTTCACTTTTGCTCGCAGCGGCGATCGCTTCGCCGGTGTTCATGACGGGTTGCACAGCCGGCGTGCGCGTCTACGACCCCTATTACCACGACTACCATTATTGGGGCGCCGAGGACCCTCACTACAGAGCGTGGGAGCATGACACTCACAGGGATCATAAGGACTTTAACCAGCGCAGTTCCGGCGAGCAGAAGCAATATTGGGACTCGCGGCATAACCAACACTAAGTGGATTGACGGCCACACTGTGCGAGCCGACGATCGCTTCGATCAAGTCAAATATCCTTCCGCTCC
>JBAPYY010000878.1:0-12097 GCA_049284975.1 Occallatibacter sp. | reverse complement strand
TGCCGAGAGCGGCGCTGGCGATCAGACCATCATGGACATCGCCGGGCATGTCTCGAAACAGATGCTCAAGCACTATAGCCACATCCGCATGGAGGCCAAGCGCCACGCTCTGGAGGCCATCGTTACGAAGCGACCGGCAACGATGGAATCCGGCTCAGAAGTGCAGGCCGAAGGGTCCCCACAAAAGTCCCCACATGGGCTGCAGAACGGGAGAAAACGGACCAACAAAAAACGGTCAACGGCGAAGATAGAAAACGCTTCGGAGGCCTGCAATACTGAAAAGAATTGCTCAGAATCGCCCGTAAATACGCAGCATTTTGATGTGGGGTACCCACAAAAGTCCCCACAGTCGGGCATTTCTGAGGATTTTAGGCGAGTTGAGAAGAGGTGTAAATCATTGAATTTAATTGGTGGACGCGGTAGGAATCGAACCTACAACCTGTCGGTTAAGAGCCGAATGCTCTGCCAGTTGAGCTACGCGTCCATGCCACCAGAAAAAACCGTGCAGCGGCAAGGCTTGCACACGGCCTGAGCACACGAGAATCCTTGCTGCTCTTTGAAAAATATAGCACAGAGGCAGGGCTGTTTCAAAACTCGCAAGAGGCCCTTGTCAGGTCCCGTGTACTAAAAGGAAACCGGATCCAATGTCTTAGAAATTGAAGGCCAGTCCGGCGCTGATGCCACGCTGGTCCTGGGCGAAGATAAGCAACGAGCCATCGCTCAGCAGATACGGGCGATAGCCCTGCGCAAGCAGGTTGCGCACATCTACCAACGCATAGAAATGGCCTGAGCTGTCGCGGCTCAGGTGAATCGGCTGGCGAAGATTCAGATTCAGGTAAGGCTCGGCAGCGTCTGACGTGAAGGGGGCAACTGGTGTGACAGTATCTTCAGGCTGCCATCGGTAGCTGGCCCGCCATCGGATCTGGGTGCCGTCAAGCGTGCCAGAGAACGAGAGCGAGTAACTCTGCGCGGCGCGAGGATGCGCACCGGCAAGCAACTGAGCCAGCGTCGCGGGCTGCGCGCCGGAGGGCATCACCAGAGCATTACCGTATCCGTATCCCACGCGGAGCTGATTTCCGCCTGGCAATCGGTGTTCAAAGTTGGCCGACACACCGGCATCGGAAAACTCTGGGCCGACAGCGCGAACCAGCCCGCTCATGGGATCGAAGAGCACTTGGGATGCGGTGGAATTGCCTGCGGAAAAGTGGCTCACGGCCTGGATGACCGGGTCGTCGATTCTGTCGGCGAAGACCATCACTCCGACGCCGGAGATGTCGGTGTTCCGCGCCCAGCCGATTTCCTGATGCAACCCGTGTTCAATAGCCAGGCTGCCATTGCGCGCAGTGATATCGGGCAGCCACGACTGGGCCTGCGAATCTTCGGCTCCCGGAGCGCTGGGCAGAAAAGTGGACATTCTGTAACGAATCGCTGTGTTGGCGCCCAGCCAGCCCGCTGACGCAAAGGGCAGTATCGCGGCCACGGTGTCAGGAGACGCTGAGGAAAGCCGTGCCAGTACCTGTGTCGAACCCGCCTCGGCCTCGAACTCGTCTCCCAGATGGATCGTTTCCCAACTGCGGATAGCTGCCTCGTCCACACCTGCGGCGCCGGCGGAGGTCATGTCCGGATGGAGAGCCACGGCGGCCACGGATTGCACCGAGCCGGCAAAGCCCAAATCCTGACGGAAGCCGAGCATGGACTCCATGCCGGCATTGGAACCGGGGTCAAATTCCACGCGTGCCAACAGCTCGCGGCTATCGGAAGGCGTATCTTCAATTGCCGCGGCAATGCGTTCGCCGCTTTCGCCAAAGCTGCCTTCCTGTCCGCTCGCCATCAGGCGAGCTTTCAGCCGGGGATGTGCGCCGGAACCATCGGAGACCACCACAAGTGGACCATCTTCGAGCCAGCGCAGCAGGGGCCGGTTGGCGGCCGAGCGCAGGGTCCATGCCCAATCGTCCTTCTGCGCGTCGCCTGACCGCGGTTCAGCAGGCAGCCACTGCATCGCTTCGTAAAGTGTGTTCAACGTGAGATTGACAACAGTGTTGGCGCGGACGCGAATGTTCTCGCGCATTGAGGGCAGAAACCAGGGACCAATGGCTTTGAACGAGTAGCGGCCGGGCAGAACCGAGGGGATGCTAAAGCGGCCGTTCGCGTCGGTATAGACGCTCGCGATAATCGTCAAATTGGCGCCCAGCAACTGCACCTCGGCGCCTATCTGCGGAACTCCGGCCGAATCGCGCACGGTGCCGGAGACCGATCCAGGGGCGGCATGGAGCGAAGCGCTGCCAAAGGCAATCAGCACGACGAAAGCAACGAGATGGACCGTTTTGGTCATCGCACCAGTTGGTGACCTTGCGGCGTCCTGGCAAAATTACAGCGAATCAAAGCCCCCGGTGGGCTTCCGGATCTTGGGTCCGGTAGCCCGCTTGCGCTCGATAACTACTATTCCACGACAAAAGGCACCGATTGCGCAATCTCCTGTTTCGAGATTCCGTCATTTACCTTGATCGTCACCTTGTATTTCCCTGGCTCAAGCCCTGCTATGGGCAATGTCTTCTGCACCGTCATCTGGTCGCTATGAGTGCCCAGATCCTTTGAATCCAGTTGCTTCTCAAAAACCACTGTGTCGCTGGCAGCGGTCGTGGCAGTGGCGGCTACGGTCTTGGATATCTGATACGTCACCGTGGCCTGGTTGCTCTTGGTGGCCTCGTCGATGCCCAGGTTGTAGACCTGCATCCAGAAGTTGAGCTGCTGATTGCGCGTGAACTTCACCGGCGGATTTGGGTTGGACGGTGTAGGGCTGCTCACGCGCGGCCGGATGAATGTGTTTCCGATGACAAAATTGCCGCTGCCAATGGAGTGGGAGCTAACGGGATTCATCTGGTCGGCCAAAATCAGCGTCGAGGTACCCAGCTTCTCATCGCGGTAGGTCGGCACATTCAGGGCGCGTCCGTAAATGCCTACGTGGTCCGGGTTGTTCACATCCTTGATGACGATATCCAGCCGGTAGAGGCCGGGCATCAGCGGCAGAGCCTTCCAATATACCGATTGGTGATCGAGCGACTTTTCAAGCAGTTCCGACGGCTGTTCGACCTCGACCGTATCTTCGAAGGTCTGCACCGTCTTGCCTGTAATGGTGGTGACCTTGCCCAGAATGTTCACCACGCCCCTGGCCACGCCGTCCTTGGTCACAAAAGTGATGTCGCGATTCTTCATCTGCAGGGTAACCGGGACCAGATCCGTGCTCTCGGTCACCTTCATGAAGTCTGTCCGGACATCGAACGGGAAGACAGGGCCGCTCAGCAGCTTGTGCTCTGACATAAAGGCGTCCAGGTCTTTGAACTTGATCGGAGGAGGTGCGAAGATCTTGGCGGCCAACTCAATGCGGTCGAATTGCTTCGACTCCTGCCCCTGAGACATCGGGCCTGTGCCCAAAGATTCTATCCCGCCCTTGAAGCGGTCGGCCTTTTTCGCCTGGCCCATCTCTTCATACTGCGTGGCGCCGGCGCCCGGAACGTGCAGCAGCGCGTCCTTTTCGCTGCGGTCGATGGTGAAATGGTAGTCGCCACACTGGCACGTATCCACAAATTCGAGGTCGATGTTCTCGCCGATGCCTTCAATATACCGGTAGTGCCAGGTTTCGAAGGGGAATGTCGAGGTTTCGCCGCCGCCTTCTTCCATGGGCCGCTGGTAGCTGCCGCCTGAGGGATGGGAATCAATGGAGTCCGCCGGGCCGAACGAGATGTAAATGTGACCGCGGTCCGTCTTCCAGCCGGGCTTGCCTGCCGCGTAATGCTCGTTGGCGTAGGCGATGCGCCGGTAATGCTCTTCCCGGAATTCGTTCTCTGGCGAATCTGGATTGGGATTGCGCCGCAGCCAGAAGTTTTCGATGAAGGCGTCGCGCTCCTCGTCGTTCGAAAGAGTCTTGAAGGCCTTGCGCTCTTCGTCGGAGATGATATAAGACACATCCTGATCCAGCCAGGTTTTGTATGCGCCCTTCAACTCCTGCCGGACGGCCTTCTGAGCCGCGAATTTTTCCTTGTCGGAGCGCTCGCGCTTGAGCGGGTCAACTTCCTGATTCTGGCCGTTGGCGGGTTGTGCCTGTGCCTGTGGGTTGTCCGTCTGTTGGGCTGAAAGCCTCGAAGATGGTGTGGAAACCAGCGCGCAACCCAATGCGATGAATAGAAGACGATAGCTTTTGAGCGTCATTTGCCTTGAAAACTCCTGCGATTCTTTATTCTACGGGTCCAAACAGGGCAGGGCAAGATTCCGTAGAAAGCGGCCTCCTCATTGGACTCCGAAAAGCCCAGGGGGTAAGCAGAAAAGCACCCCCATTGGAGGGGGTTAAACTGTTTGTGAAAGGGGTTTTGACACCGGCTGGGCCATGCCGCCGTTCTGGAACCCTTAACGTTTCGCCTGCTCGCTTAGGCCGCTCTTTTTTCCCGTGTGCTGGCGCGCTTTCCCTTTTCCTGGCGCACGCGGTCCATCGGGGATGCTTCAGGAGAGTAATCCCTCAGCCTTCGTCAGGCCGCCCGCAGCCGGCACAAGCCATGAAGATTGCGGCATTTGGTCGGCTGTTGTGAACCGCGCCCGCACCGATTGCGTACACTATTCTGTAGAGACTTGGAGCACGTACCTCGCATGAAAAAGATAATTTTCCTCATTCTTGCTGGAGTGGCAGTCGTTGGGCTTGTGGCCTTGTTCATTTACAGGCAACAGGCTGGCTACACCAAGGTTCTCACCGCCAGGGTTGTGCGCCAGGACCTGGTCACTGTGGTCAGTGGAACTGGGCAAATCAAGCCCAAAACCTTTACCAATCTGGGCGCTACCTCCATGGGACGCGTCACCCACCTCTTTGTGAAAGAAGGGGATATGGTGAAGGCGGGCGAGACCGTTGCCAGCATCGAGCATGTGCAGCAGGAAGCTGCTGTCTCCGGTCAACAGGCCGCCATCGACGCCGCCAAAACCGACATTGACGCCGATATTGCCGCGGAAAAAACCGCGGAAGCCAATGTCGCCAAAGCGAAAGCCGACTTGGAGCAGAAGCGGCTGGACTGGGAACGCGAACAGCCACTCTACAAGGATGGCATCGTAGCTAAATCGGATTTCGACGCCAAAAAAGCGGCATATGACACAGATGTCGCCTCGCTGGATCAGGCCGTGGCGGCGTTGAATCAGGCCAGGGCGCAGACCGACTCTTTGCGCGGGCATTTGAAAATGCAGGTTGCAAGCCTGCGTTCCAACCAGAACGCGCTCGACCTGACCATCGCCGTCGCTCCCTTTGACGGCATTGTGACCAACCTGCCCGTCCGCGAAGGCGAAACGGTGGTCGAGGGCATCGAGGGTTACGAGGGATCTACGCTGATGACCTTGGCGGACATGAGCGTCATCACCGCCGAAGTAAAGGTGGACGAGACCGACATCGTCAACGTCCAGATCGGCCAGCCTGCCGATGTAACCGTGGACGCTTTGCCCGGCAAGGTATTCAAAGGCCACGTGACGCTGGTCGGCGACCAGGCTCTACTTCGTTCCACCGGCATGGCTACCTCTACCTCCACCAGCGGCACCGAGGAGGCCAAGGACTTCAAAGTTGTGGTCACTCTCGACGCGCCTTCCAACGACCTGCGCCCCGGACTCAGCACCACTGCCAAGATCACCACCGCCCACAAGCCCAGCGTGCTCTCGCTGCCCATCCAGGCGCTTACTATGTTTGACCCCAAGGCCGACTCCTCCAAAAACGGTGTGCAGGCTGCTTCAACTTCAGCCGCATCTGTCGCCAAAAGCACACCTGTGCAAGGCGTCTATGCGGTAGACAAAGACAAGAGCGGCAAGCTGCGCGCCAAGTTCGTGCCCGTCACCACAGGCATTACCGGTGCCACCGATATCGAGGTGCTCAGCGGCCTCGCCGAAAACCAGGAGATTGTCATCGGCCCCTACAAAACCTTGCGAGGCCTCAAAAACAACACGCTGGTCAAGCGGGACACCGCCAAGCCGCCAACGCCGGGCGGCAGTTCCTAATAAGCGCAACAGCTCATGGCTTTGAAGCGACGCGGCTCCAGTCGCGCCTCTACAAGGCGGCAACAGCACGATGCAAGCAAAGGAAGAGATTCGGATGGCTCTGAACGGCATCAGCGACGATGTGCAAAACGCGGCTCCGCCCAACGGCGACATGATCGTCGTCGAAGATCTTTGGCGCACCTACGATATGGGATCCGAGCAGCAGGTAAACGCTCTCAGCGGCGTCTCCCTGCGCATCAAGCACAACGAATATGTGGCCATCATGGGTCCGTCCGGCTCCGGCAAATCCACTTTGATGAATCTGATCGGCTGCCTCGACACGCCCTCCAAAGGCCGCTACTGGCTCAACAGCCAATTGGTCAGCGAGTTGGACGACGACCAGTTGGCGCGCATTCGAAACAAGGAAATCGGTTTCGTTTTCCAGACATTCAATCTGCTCTCCCGCGCCACTGCCCTGCACAATGTCGAACTGCCCCTCATCTACAACGGCACGCCTTCTGCCGAGCGCCTCGAGCGCGCCCGTGAATCGCTCGCCGACGTCGGCCTAGAGGCGCGCATGATGCACAAGCCCAACGAACTCTCCGGCGGTCAGCGCCAGCGCGTAGCCATCGCCCGCGCCCTCGTCAACCGGCCCTCCATCATCCTCGCCGACGAGCCTACCGGAAACCTCGACTCAAAAACCGGCCTTGAAATCATGGCCCTCTTCGATACCCTCCATGCCAACGGCAACACCATCGTCCTTGTCACACACGAGCCTGACATCGCCGAATACGCCAATCGCGTAGTCCACATCCGCGACGGCCAAATTTACTCCGACGAGCCATCCAAGCGGGCTCGCTGACCGTCCCAATTAAAACTCGCAACAGACCCTCCCTCTGAACCGGAAAGACTCCACGTCTTTCCGGTTCATGTTTTTTCCCCTCCCGCCGATGAAAACTTTGTCGGCCTTGAAATCGCATTTTGGCCCACGGAGGCGAGGCACGTTGAGAACCATCGAGAGCGCCGCGCATTACCAGCCTTCCGTCTCCGGCATCAGTCTCGTCGAGCTGGAATCCCCCCACTCCGCTCAGCCCGTCGGCGTCAGCGCCGCATGGCGCAAGCTCCTCATGCAGGCTGAAATGGCCGCGCCCCACATTCATCTCGCCGCCATCGAGGGCGAACACGGCGTCGGCAAGCAGACTCTCGCCCGCTATCTCTTCAGCCGTTCCCCGCTCGCAACCGGCAGTTTTCAGCGCCGCGACGCCCGCGAGTGGCTGGTCACTGACGCTGACCCCGCCACGCTCACCGGCTTTACTTATCTCGACCGCGTTGACCTGCTTGCGCCTCCGGGCCAGGGCCTTCTGCTCGGCTTTCTCAAGGCGCTCCAGGACCGCCCGCAGGGCCGCTCCGTCCTGCTGGCATCTTCGCAAACATCGTTGCGCCAGATGGCCGCGCAAGGCCTCCTGCTGCCCGATCTCGCCTTCCGACTCACCGCCGTCCGCTTTGCCATTCCACCGCTGCGCCTGCGCCGCGAAGACATCGCCCCGCTCGCCCAGGCCATGCTTGACCGCATCTGCACGCGCTACCAGCAGCGCCCCGTCCTCATGGCGCCCGGCACACTCGCCCGCCTCTTGCAGCACAACTGGCCGGGAAACGTGCGCGAACTCGCCGCCGTGCTTGAAACCGCTTTGCTCGAAGCCAGCAACGGAACCATCCGTCCCGACGATCTCTCCCTGCCCACCGGCCTTGAAGCCTCGTCGCCTCTCCAGCCGGCCGCGCACTCTGACACCCTCAATCTCGACGCCGTCATTCAACATCACGTCCAATACGTACTCGACCTCAACCGCGGCAACAAGCTCCGCGCCGCCCGCCAACTCGGCATCAGCCGTTCCACCCTCTACCGCATCCTCGCGAACGAAACCATCCTTGCGCGTTGAGCGGCAGATAGAAAGCTATTTTGCCGGGATAACTCCGTTCACCACGCCAGGCCCCGCACAGCCGCCCACAACCCATTCGCTCATGCGATGTCCTGTTCCACAGTCTCCGCACATTGTCATGGGAAACTGCTTCGCGCAGCTCGGACACGCCGCTCGGGTCTCGAATGTGTCGAATAGCTGCCCGCAGAGATCGCACTTCCATTTGGCCCCGAGCAGCGGCGGTATCTGGCAGGTTGGGCAGGCAAACCCCTGGCGGCGCGGCAATTTCTCCCGGCGCAGCAACGCCCTCGCCTGTTTCAGCCCACCCCAGCAGTTCATCAGCATAAAAGCGGAAATCGCCCCCATCCAGATGGAACGCAAATACAAAGCAACGCCGATGAATCCAACAATTCCCACGATGCCGAGCACCGTGGCCACCATCAGGCTCCGTGCGCGCCCCAGAACAAACCACAGAAGCGACCGAAGAATCTTGCCGCCATCCAGCGGATAGATGGGAAGAATGTTGAAAACCAGCAGCACTATGTCAATGGTCATGATCGAAAGCACGAACGCATAGACGTCGTGCATCGTGTGCTGCCATCCCCAAAGCCTGCTCATCACAAACGCCCCGATCAAGGGCGGCAGCAGCGCCACGTTCACCAGCGGTCCCGCCACGATGCTCCATAGTGTGGCGCCCGGCCGTTGCGGCGGATTCACATACGCCACCCCGCCCAGGGGCCAAAGCAAAATCCGGTCTGCCGTTCCCCCCACTTGCCGG
This sequence comes from Occallatibacter sp., assembly GCA_049284975.1. Classification (GTDB taxonomy): domain Bacteria; phylum Acidobacteriota; class Terriglobia; order Terriglobales; family Acidobacteriaceae; genus Telmatobacter. Next base: position 3,409 of record JBAPYY010000878.1, on the reverse strand, counting down.
CAAGCCATTGCGTGCCCAAACTCATGCAGCAGCACGATCAAAAACAGCGCCAGATATTCCAATACATTCCATGTGACAGAGGTATACCGGCCTCGTCGGCTCTGGATTTCAAAGATGGCGACAATAAACCAGGACCAATGCAGAAACAGGTCAACACCCGCAAGACGAAACAGATGGATAGATCCTTGTTGTGTGTTTCGCATCCGAGAAGCTTATCGCATAAGGATGGTTCCGTGCGAATAGCCAGGCATAGATACCGGAGCGATCTTCTCCACAATCTTTGAAAGGGCACAACTTCGGCTGAAGGGTACGGGCTTCAGCCCGTACATAAAACCATCCAAAATATTCTAGAAATCAATCAGCGCGACGTGCGTCGCGCCCAAATCCCGCCCTGCCACAAACCCTGGGTGCCCCATCCATTCCGCGTCTTTTGCGGAATGGGTGGGAAACCACGAATCTTCAAACCACGGGCTTTGTATCGGGGCGCTGCTTCAAAGCCTGTCCTGAGCGTAGCCGAAGGATGACGTAATCCATCCAAAATATTCCAGAAATCAATCAGCGCGAGTTGAAGAATCTGGCCCCCAGTTGAAGGGTACGGGTTTCAGCCCGTACATATGCCAGTCAAAATGAGCGCGGGCTTTAGCCCCTGGGGAAAGGTCATTCAAACTGAACCCCCACCTGAGCAATCTTCTACACTCAATGAGAAGGTAATTTCATCCTGTGATTTCAAACAGAGGTTCAATTCCGTTGAAAAATTCTCCGCTTCCCGCTCTCTCCGCTGTTGCGTTTCTGCTGATTGCTTTTGCTCCCGCGATGAGGGCGCAGAAACTGTCTGCCACTTCCGCTTCGCCTGCGACGGCGGAGGAAAACCGCAAGGCTCTCAACGCACTCTTTGCCGAGTACTGGCAGGCGAACATGGAGCGCTGGCCGGAGTATGCGTCGGAGTTGGGCGACCCGCGCTACAACGACCGCGTCACTGACTACTCCGTAAGAGCGGAAGACGCATGGCTGGAACGCGAAGAGAATTTTCTGATGCAGTTGGCGGCCATCGACACCACCGGGCTGACGGACCAGGAAAAGATCAGCCGCGACCTGCTGCTGCGCGAGTTCACTGACGATCAGGAGGCCGCGGAATTCAAGGAGTGGGAGATGCCGCTGAATCAGATGGACGGTATCTACACCACCTATCCGCAACTGGTGGGCGAGCTAAAATTCTCGACGGTAAAGGACTACGACGACTGGATCGCGCGCCTGCATGCGATTCCCAAAGCCTTCGAGCAAGTGACCACCAATATGTCCATCGGCATGGAAGACCATCGCGTGCCGCCGCGCTACATTCTGGAAAAGGCGCTGGCGCAGGTGAAAGAACTGGCCTCTCAAAAGCCTGAAGATTCTCCGCTGGCCGCGCCGTTGAAGAAGTTTCCAGCCGCCGTTTCGCCCGCCGAACAGGAGCGCATCAAAACCGAGATGCTGGACGCCATCAGCAAAGAAGTTCAGCCTGCTTACATGCGCCTGGCGCGCTTTCTTGAGGTGAGTTATGTTCCCGCAGGGCGCGCCGAGCCCGGCGTATGGGCGCTGCCCGACGGCGCAAAGTACTACGCCTTCTGCATTCGCCAAAAGACTACTACTAACCTGACTGCCGATCAGATTCACCAGATCGGCCTGGACGAAGTGAAGCGCGACGAAGCCGAAATGCTGGCCATCGCGCAGAAGCTTGGCTTCGCGGATTTGAAGAGCTTCCGCGCAAGTTTGAAGACCAATCCCAAGCTGCATCCTGCATCTCCCGAAGCGCTGATGGCAGCCTATCGCGGCTACATTGGCCCGATGCAAGCGAAGCTGCCGCAGCTTTTTGGACGCCTGCCCAAAGCGCCGCTCGAGGTGGCTGCGGTTCCCGATTACATTGCGAAGAATATGTATCCCGCCTATTACGAGCCGGGCACGCCGGACGGCAGCCGGCCGGGCCGTTTACGCGTGAATTTGTATAACGCCACCGAGCGCAATCTCGACCAGGTTGAGGCCATCGCGTATCACGAGGGAATACCCGGCCACCACTTGCAAATCTCCATTTCGCAGGAGCTGACAGGCCTGCCAGAGTTCCGCAAACACGAGGACTATACGGCCTTTGTAGAGGGCTGGGCGCTCTATTCCGAGCGCCTGGGAAAAGAGATTGGCTTCTACCAAGACCCGTATTCGGACTACGGCAGATTGGAAGCTGACAACTGGCGCGCGATCCGCCTGGTTATCGATACCGGCGTCCACTCCCAGCACTGGTCCCGCCAGCAGATGGTGGATTATTTCCACGATCATTCCGGCATGGACGAGACCACGATACAGACGGAAACGGACCGCTATATCGCTTGGCCGGGACAGGCGCTGGCATACAAGATAGGCCAGCTAAAGCTATTTGAATTGCGCGATCGCGCGAAGAAGGCCCTCGGCGACAAGTTCGATCTGCGCGCTTTTCACGATGAGGTTCTGGACTCCGGCGCGCTGCCGCCGGACGTGCTGAGCGACCGGATCGACGGCTGGATTGCCAGCCAAAAATAGGCCGACGTTCTGCGATAGAACTGCTGCATATACACGGTCCTTTTTGCGAATTTCGACCCGTGGGGTTTTTGGAAGGCATATAGGCCGATAAACGAGTACATTCTGCCGGGTTATATCGCTGCGGATCGAAGGAGAAAAGTACGTTTGGCAAAAAAGGTCCGGTTGCAGACCCCTATTTTTTCTTGAAATCTCCGCATGTATCCCTAACTTCTTCCAGAAATTCAGGGATATTTGCGGACCAAAACATTGAAAAACGGCTGTTTTTGGTCGTTTTTGTCCTGTTTTTGCGCATGATTATGAATGTTTTGGCTACCGTTGGAACAGGGGTCAGGGATCAGGGGTCAGGTTTCCGAACCCGGAGGAATGGACGATGCGGGAGAGGGAACGGAATTTGGCGCGGAAGAAGCTGGATCTGGAGATGCGGAGTTACCGGCGCGCGGGGAGAGAGAAGAACCCGACCAATGCGCTGCTGCGTGCGGTTCGGCAGGTCTTGCGTGTTCCGGTGGCGGAGGTCGCGGAGAAAATGGGAGTATGCAAATCGGTGGTGCTCGATCTTGAAGCGAGGGAGCCAAAAAATACTGTCACCTTGAGGTCGATGTCACGGATGGCGGAGGCGATGGGCTGCAAGATGGTGTATGGGATTGTGCCGAAGGGTGGGAAGACGCTGGAGGAACTGGCGGAACAGCGGCTTTGGGCGGCCGCTTTGGGAGTTGGGATTATCGAACGGATGCCGTAGCTCGAAGCGATTTGAATTCTGATGCGGCAGCCGATTTTTTGAATCCGGCTGCCATGCTTATACATAGAGCGGCCTGTAAGCGCATGTTCCGACGGGTACGCCGCGCATTTGCCTATTATTCATATC
>JBAPYY010000877.1:0-2542 GCA_049284975.1 Occallatibacter sp. | reverse complement strand
CCAGGATTCCCCTGGGCCTGTCTTTGCCTTCGGTTTCGCGTCATAACCTGAGTCTTGTTTCGAACAAGGTTGGAGCTTTGCCGAAGCAAGAAACAGCATCTTACATACAGAGTCTGCTGGCCGGGTTTATAGCGGGAAAGTCGCAGCGCGAATACGTTACTTGTCAGTCCATATTCTCGCAAGGCGACCCCGCCAATGCCGTTTTTTACGTCAAGAGCGGCAAGGTCAAGCTTACTGTCGTATCGACGATCGGAAAGGAAGCCGTCATCGCCCAACTTGAGGCCGGTAGTTTTTTCGGTGAGGCCGCCATGGCTGGCGAGTTGCTGCGCGGTTCCTCGGCGCACGCACTTGAGTCCAGCACGATCGTTCGCATCGATAAAATTGTTATGCAAGACCTGCTCCACCGCGAGCCGAAGTTCGCCGAGCACTTTCTTGCGTACCTGCTCTCCCGCAACAACCGCTTGCAAGCTGATCTGGTCGATCATTTGTTCAATTCCAGCGAAAAGCGCCTAGCCAGGCTGTTAATGATGATGGCTAATTTCGGCCAGGAATCGAAGCCGCTTCCGGTCATCGCCAAGATCAGCCAGGAGACTCTGGCGGAAATGATCGGCACCACCAGATCCCGCGTCAGCTTCTTTCTCAATCGCTTTCGCGACCTCGGTTACATCGACTACAACAGCGATGGGATGCATATCAATAATTCACTGGCCAAAGTTGTGCTCCACGACTGAACAGCATGGTGGGTATCGGTGACACCGCCCTTCCGGGAGCGACCGGTAGCATCCGAATCGCAGGACGTCGCGACACATACTTCCGCGGCCTTAAGAACATTTGCAAGAATGACGATGTCCTTTTTGAGACATCGGCCGGGACTTTCAGGTACGAGGCAGGCTTTCCCTGTCACCCCGCCCCGGTCTTACCCTCGTAACCTGCTATCCGTTTCACTTTATTGGCGCAACTCCAGAACGATAAGTCGTTCATGCCCGCTGGGAGTATTGGCTGGAGATTCGGTCTACAATCCTATAGTTTTGCTGCCTCGTTCAGGGTTGAAAAAACGCCGCAGTTTGTCGACAAGATCAGGTCGATGTTTCTCAAACATCCGTTTCAGGCAAAAGTTTGCGCTTGACAGGTTCGACAATAGGTATGACGGGCTTGAAAATCGTCTTAACTGTCGGGATGATTGGCTTTAAGGCAGTTGCAACTCTCACAATTACCCGCTTCTGATCGTCTTCAATAATTGGAATGATTGGTTTCTGGGAGTTATGTCCCTGGAACTGGTCTAGAAGAACGACGTTGAGTAGAGACTTGTTCACCTGGATGCGGTCGTTGTAATTGATATAGCCGAGCGTGCGAAAGCGATTCATGAAGAAGCTGACGCGAGATCTGGTGGTGCCAATCATCTCCGCCAGCGTTTCCTGCGAGATGGGAGGGATAAAGGTATCCCGTTCCCCGGGCTTGCCGAATTCCGCCATGATCAGGAGAATCCGCGCCAAGCGCTTTTCACTGGAATTGAAAAGTTGATCGACAAGATCCGCCTGAGTTCGCATGCTGCGGGTCAGCACGAATTTCAAAAAAAAGTCACCGAACGCCGGTTCGTCATGCATCACGCGGGCCATCTCACCTTTCGTGATTTTGAGCGCCACGCACGAGTTCACAGCAGAGGCAGTCGCCAATCGCAGTCCAGGAATCGACGCCATCGATTCTTCTCCAACAAAGTCCCCGACTGAGAGGAACGTGATTGTGGCCTCTTTACCTGTCGGCGAAACCACTGTAAGTTTCGCCCGGCCCCTCTGAAGATAGAAGATGGTGTCGGCCAGATCTCCTTGGGAGAAAAAGGTCTCTTGGGGCTCAAGCTCAACAATTTTGCGCCCGAGTCCGGCTTTCGCAAGAAAATCAACGCAATCGAACGTACTTTGGATGTCTTTGCTCTTCACGATCAGCCTTCGTTCTCCACTGCAATATCTGAGCTCAACTTTAGCCTTGGCATCGGCAACGCAGTCCCGTGCGGCTTCAGGGAGATTCAGCGCTACATCAGAGGCTGATCGCCCCGCACATGAGAGCGATGACACTCAAACACTTTCAATGATCATATTTGACTCTGGGCCGCGTCTGGTCTGTATTGCTCACGTCGTCGATAGATGAAGCGGGTGCAGGTTTTGCCTGTGTCACACCGCCTGGGCGAAGCTTGAGACACTGATTGTCGACAGGGAGCAAATATGACCATTCATTGAGCTTCCAACTCTGACACTATCGCGATAGATCTAGCCAAGCGCCAGCACGTGCATTAGAGAATGCCATGTTCGTTGGAAAGAGGCGAACGTGTCTGAGGAGAGCTTTTGAAGTCACTCATGAGGAAGCAGAATTCGGAACCCATGGACGTTTGCCATGGTGATCTGGCGAGCAGCCAAAACAGATTGGCGGCCTCGAAAGCTCGCGGCAAAAAGATCAGCCGGACACTGCTTCAGTTGTCGGTGACTGCCGCTCTACTAACTTTCCCGATATTGGCAAGATCGCAATCGCTGCCTTTCTATGGAGACGACTC
>JBAPYY010000876.1:0-2844 GCA_049284975.1 Occallatibacter sp. | reverse complement strand
TACAAAGGCAAGGCGCTGGTGATTAATTTCTGGGCCACGTGGTGCGCGCCGTGCAAGCTTGAAACGCCTTGGCTCGTCGAGTTGCGCAACAAATATGCCCCGCAGGGATTTGAAGTGCTGGGCGTCTCCGCCGATGACATCGACCGCGGCGACCCGCAAAAGTTGAGCGACGAAAAGCAGGCGATAGCACGCTTCGTGCAACAAATGCACATGCCCTATCCGGTGCTGATTGACGCCGACTCCGTCAGCCGGCCCTATGGTGGACTGGACGACCTTCCGACTTCCTTTTTCGTGGACCGAGATGGAACCGTGATTGCCGCGCAGGTTGGGCTGACTTCAAAAGATGAAATCGAACGCAATATAAAAAAATCGCTGGGGATTGTGAAGTAGTGGAGTTAGTAGAGTCTGTGCCGCTGCGACGAGGAACGATTGATGATTGTTTGTAAAACCAGAAAGCTCATGGCGCTCGCGGCTGCTTTCACAGTGTCGTTCGCTCTGGCGCAATCACCGCGGCCGTTGTTCGATGAGCCTGCGCGCTCTTCCGCAAAGCCCGCGGCCGTCGCGTATCTTTATCCCGAGCAAATCACCGTTCCCGCCGGCAAGCCAACCGCAGTTGCGCTGCACTTTCGCATAGCGCCGGGCCTGCACATCAACTCTCACACACCCTATGAAGAATTCCTTATTCCCACTGTCTTCAGCGTTCCCGATGGCTCTGGAGCGAGTCTCGTAACCGCAACCTACCCGCCGGGCGCGGACATTACGCTGCCCCTCGATCCCCAGACAAAACTCAGCGTCTACACCGGCGAGTTCATCATCCACGCGCGCATTCTGGCATCAGCCGGCGAACATATGGTCGAAGCCAGACTCCACTATCAGGCGTGCGATAACAACGCCTGCATGCCGCCCAAGACGATCACAGCAGCGATCGATGTAATCGGTAAGTGAGCGCACCAGTCCTGCCACAACTCGCATAATTTCCCCCCGCCCTGCTATGGTGTTGCGCGGAGGCTTATTTCATGCGAACGGGAATGAATGCGGCTTGTCTTCTGGCAATGGCAGTTCTGGCAGCGGTAGTTTCCACCCCACTTCATGCCGATTCTCTGAAAGTGAAGACCGCGCAAGGCAAAGTGCATGGCAAGGCCATTAACAAGGGACAAGTCAGGGCATTTCTAGGACTGCCTTATGCAGCCGCGCCGGTCAGTGCATTGCGCTGGAAGGCGCCCCAACCGCCGGTCGAGTCGAAGGGCATGCGCGATGCCTCCAGCTACGGCGCGCATTGCGCTCAGAATCACGTCTACGACGACCTGGTCTTTGAAGACAGCGGCCAAAGCGAGGATTGCCTTTTCCTCAACGTCTACGCGCCCGCTTCAGCCCAGCCAAAGAGCAAGCTGCCAGTGATGTTCTGGATTCATGGAGGCGGCTACTTCGCCGGCGCCAGTTCCGAGCCGCGACACAACGGCGACTTTCTACCCCTCAAAGGCGTGGTGCTGGTCACCTTCAACTACCGGCTCGGAGTCTTCGGTTTCCTGGCCACAGCCGACCTGGCAAAAGAGGCCAACGGTGCGGCGGGAAACTACGGACTGCTCGACATGGTGGCCGCGCTTCAGTGGGTCAAGGCCAACATCAGTCATTTTGGTGGCGATCCGAACAATGTAACCATCTTTGGCGAGAGCGCCGGCTCCTTTGCGGTGAGTACGCTGATGGCTTCGCCCATAGCCAGTGGACTTTTTCACAAAGCCATTGGCGAAAGCGGCGCGGCATTCAAAGGTGTGCTTCCCACCAATTCTCTAGATGCACGCGAGCAGAAGGACGACGCGTGGGTGACCTCGCTGGGCGTCAAATCCCTTGAGGAACTGCGCGCTCTTCCCACAGCCAGAATTCTCGATGCGGTCAAGAGCAAGGGTATGACGGACTTTGCGCCGGTGATCGATGGACGCCTGCTTACCGAGCCTGTGCCGGAAACTTACGCTGCCGGCAAACAGGCCCACGTGCCGCTGCTGGCCGGTTGGAATCGCGACGAGGGAAGCTTTGTCGCCCTGCATCCTCTTACCGCAAAGGGGTTTAAAAGCTATGCGTCCGCTCTCTTCCAGGATCGCGCTCTTGAGTTCCTTAAGCTCTATCCCGCCGATACCGATGCGCAGGCGCTTCGCTCGGCCATCGACTACGCAGGCGACTCCTTCATCGCATTCGGCACCTGGAAGTGGATCGAAGCGCACAAGCAAACCGGCGATTCACCCGTCTATCGCTATCATCTCGAATTGGCTGCTCCTGTCAGCAAATACCACCCCGAATCCTTCGCTTTCCACTCTGACGACATCGAATATGTTTTTGGCACGCTCGACACGCGGCCCGGTGCAGTTTGGAGGCCTGAGGATCGCAAGTTGAGCGATCAGATGATGAGCTACTGGACTAACTTCGCCAAGACCAGCGACCCCAACGGTCCCGGCCTGCCCGAGTGGCCGCGCTACGGAAAAGACGACTTGCTCATCCACCTCGATAGCACCATCGCCTCGGGCTCCGATAGCGAGCGCCCACGCTACGAGTTCCTGCTCAAGGGCATGCCTCCGTTCCGATTTTGAGCTTGATTAGAGCTGCAACAGCACAAATATGGCCGCCCAAAGGCGGCCATATTTGCTTGGAGCAAAAGTGATTTTCCGAAAACTCAACGCGCAATCTGAGCAGCCAAATGCTCGCTCGACGACTGCTTACGGGTTCACTCCCGCCGCCGCCGCGAAACCTGCGGTCACAACCGGCGGAATCGTGCTGACTGGAGGCGGATCGGCGAAACTGGAATTCTTCGCATTGATTGCATTCGAGTAGTCAGGGCCGAGGCCGAGCTTCTTC
>JBAPYY010000875.1:0-6192 GCA_049284975.1 Occallatibacter sp. | reverse complement strand
TCCAGACATTGTTTCCTGCCGGACTGAGAACTTCCGTCAGTGACTCCTGCACTCCGTAACCGGCGGAATAAAGGTAGAGCATCACGTAAGTGGCTTGGAAAGAGTAGACACGAAACGTAATCTTTGTCTTGCTGGAGTTGTATGCGGCGCCCAGGTTCATGCTGTTGATCGACGCGCGGGCAGGGACTAACAAGGTAACTGCCATGCCGGCGCACACCAATACGGTGGTGAGAATCTTTGAACATTTCATCTTGTCTGCCTCACTTTGCGGAGAAGATCAGATTCACAAAATGGAAGCCGCCGTGCCTGTCGTGCGAGAGCGCGACCGGCGAGTTGCGCTGGACCGCCGAACTACAGCGCAGAAGATACGAGGTTCGTTCCTGCCATTGCCATCTTCAGATCGTTCATTATCGCTCAATTTTTCATCTGAAATTAAATAATATGCATTCAATATTTTCGTTAATTCGAATCCGTCGGCCGCTGGCCGTAAAATGAAAAAGCGATGGACTCATTCTCGGAAAAAATCCTGAAAGAACTTCTTCCTGTGGAGAAGGATATTGTTCCTGTGGGAGCTACGCACTCACGCGCGCGGAAGCCAGCGCCACATGCTGACCACTGGTCGGCGGCCGTACTGCTGGAGCGCGCTGGCTATCTGCGCAAGCTGGCAAAGAACGGAGACGGCTCGGCCAGCGAAACCCTTAAGGAATATCCGCGGCACTGCGCGATGCTTCTGTTTCGCAGCCGCGACGGCGAAGCCGAGGTGCATGAGAACTTCGCCGATGTTTTCTATGTGCTCGAGGGGCGCGCCACGCTGGTTACCGGTGGCGCTGTGGTGGGCGCTCGAACAGTTGGGCCGGGAGAGACGCGCGGCTCGTCGGTCGAGGGCGGCGTGCGGCAGGAGTTGCGCACGGGCGACGTGGCGCACGTGCCGGCGGGCGTGCCTCATCAGATGCTGGTGGCCGGTGACAAGACGGTTACTTGCCTGGTGTTGAAGGTCGAGGAGAACCAATAACATCGATTTTTTATTCGATGAGGAATTTCAGCCCGCGTTAGTTTCAGCCAGATTTTCACCGGTTACCGAACGGCGCTGTCTTGTGGAGCTGAGATGGTTTGCGCATATTCTGGCTATCGAATATCCTTATGCTATGCAAGAGACGCTGCGGACATATAAAGCCAGCATCTTCCAGGCTCTCTCTCATCCCACACGCATTGCTATCCTTGAGATGTTGCGCGACGGGAAGTTCTCGACGCAACGTCCAGAGTAAACTTGGCATGGAACAGGCGAATCCCTCAGCATTTGGCGACACTGAGAAGCTGACGGATTTTGGCCGACCGCAAAGACGGCAACCAGATTTTGTAATCCATTCGCAATCCGGTTCCGGCGGAGGCTCTCGACGTGATGCGCCGGTGCTTCCAGATCAACTTGGCCGAGGCAATTTAGATGCTTGAAGAAGTGGAATGTGAGGCGTCTTCCCGTTGATTGCTGACCTGTTCCTGAGCGGAATTGTCGTTTGGTTAACGGGCGCAACTGCCAGCCTGGCGCTGTGGCGTCAGCCGGCGACGGCGCGCCGTGTGGCCTGCGGTGCGGCGTTGGCCGGCTCGGTCCTCGATCTGGCCGCTTCGTCCGCAGCCCTCTTCAGCGCCAGTCCCATTGTGATTGGTCTTCCCTTCGGCAACCCCGCTTTCACTTGGACTGTTCGCCTCGATCCGCTATCAGCCTTTTTCAGCCTGACGCTGGCGGCGCTGGCTGCGGCCGTTTCGCTGTATTCTTTCGGATATTTAAAAGCGATGGAAGGCCGCCGGAACCTCGGCGCGTTCGGATTCTTTTTCAACCTGCTGTTGTTGAGTGTTGCGCTGGTTTTCACCGCTTCGAATGCGTTCTTCTTCCTCGTTGCGTGGGAAGTGATGGCGCTTGTGGCGTACTGCCTGGTCAGCTTTGAGCATGAAAAGAAAAAGGCGCGCGACGCCGGAGTGCTTTTTCTGATCATGTCGCACGCCGGCACCGGCCTTCTGCTGATTGCGTTTCTGGTTCTCGCCTCCGCCTGCGGCAACTTGGATTTCTCCAGCTTCCACTTGCTGGCTTCGCGACTGACTCCACTTCAGCAGGGCACGGTTTTTCTGCTTTTCTTTTTTGGCTTCGGCGTGAAGGCGGGCGTTGTTCCGCTGCACATCTGGATTCCCGAGGCGCATCCTGTCTCGCCCAGCAATGTTTCTGCGCTGATGTCGGGCATCGTCCTCAAGACCGGCATCTACGGCATGGCGAGGGTCTTCTTCGATTTCTACGGAGCGCCTCCGCTTTGGATGGGAACGACGGTACTCGCACTGGGCGTGGCGTCGGCTCTGCTTGGGGTGCTCTATGCGCTGATGGAGCACGACCTCAAGCGGTTGCTCGCGTGGCACAGCATCGAAAATATCGGCATCATCCTTATCGGCTTCGGCGCGGCGCTTATGTTTCGCGCGTTAGGCCAGGCGAATCTTGCCGCGCTCGCTCTTATCGCCGGCCTTTATCACACCTTCAACCACGCTATGTTCAAGGGGCTGCTCTTCATGGGTGCGGGTTCGGCGGTGGAGGCTACGCACACGCGCAATATGGAAAAGATGGGCGGACTGATCCGCCACATGCCGGTAACGGCCCTGTGCTTCCTGGTTGGCGCAGTGGCCATCTCAGGGCTGCCTCCGCTGAATGGTTTCGTGAGCGAGTGGCTCACCTATCAGGCGCTTCTGGCCGGTTTCGGCACGACGCAAAGCCTGACGCGGCTGATGTTTCCCATCGCCGGCTCACTGCTGGCGCTGACCGCTGCGTTGGCTGCGGCTTGCTTCGTCAAGGCTTTCGCCATTCCGTTTCTCGCGCTGCCGCGCAGCGCGGAAGCGGCGGACGCGCGAGAAGCTTCATTCACGATGCGCGCCGGAATGACGATTCTAGCTGTGGGATGCGTCGCGCTCGGACTCGGTGCCACATGGTTTGTGCCGGTCTTCGATCCCATCACGCAGCAGGCTCTCGGCGTTCGCTCGAGCTCTGCGCTGGTGATGGCTCACGGCTGGGCGCTGTCGCCCGGAAGACCTCATGGAGGCACCATTTCGCTCGCCGGCATGGCGCTGTTCTTTCTTGTTGCCGGCGCGGCATTCGCGCTTCCGCTCGCCCTTCGCTGGCGCCGCCGCACGGTCCGCGGCCCGTCATGGGATTGCGGGTTGCCTGGCTTGACCGCCGACAACGAATACACCTCGACGGCCTTTTCCAAACCGCTGCGCATGATCTTCTCCGCGCTCTATCGTCCGCGCCGTGAGATTCAGGCGGAGTATGAAGTGTCGCCCTACTACCCCAGCGCAATTCGCTTTGAAAGCGAAATTGAACACCCGTTTGAACAGCGACTGTACAATCCCCTGCGTGATCGGATTATGGCGGTGGCCAATCGCATGAAGGGGATTCAGGCGGGCAGCATCAACCTTTATCTCGCCTACATTTTCATTACGCTGATTCTGCTCTTGCTGTTTGGGGTGCGCTGATGATCGAGCGGCTGATGGAAAACGCGGCGCAGTTCCTCCTCCTGCTGATGCTCTCGCCGCTGGTGACGGGAGTCATCCGCACGCTGAAGGCGCGTCTGCAAACGCGGCGCGGGCCCGGCATTCTGCAGCCATACAGGGATCTGCAAAAGCTCCTCAGCAAAGGCATGGTGATTCCTGAGACCGCATCGTGGATCTTCACGGTAACGCCCTGGGTAGTCTTTTTCAGCACTCTTCTCGCAGGACTGATGATTCCCATGGTTGCAGGCGAGGCGCCGTTGGGTTTGTTTGGCGGCGTGCTCGCCGTGATTTATTTGTTGGGCCTGGGCCGCTTCTTTCTCGCGTTGAGCGGGATGGACACCGGCAGCTCGTTCGGCGGCCTGGGAAGCAGCCGGGAGATGACCATCTCAGCTTTGGCCGAACCGGCCATGATGCTGGCCATCTTCACCGTCGCAATCGGCGCCGGCTCTACGGGTCTAACTGAAATCGCCGGAGCCGCCATCGGACAAAACTGGCGTTTTCTCGCGCCTTCGCAGATGTTCGCTTTCGCCGCGCTGTCGCTTGTATTGATCGCGGAAACCGGCCGAATTCCAGTGGACAATCCGGACACTCACCTGGAACTCACGATGATTCACGAGGCCATGATCCTCGAGTACTCCGGCCCATATCTCGCGCTCTTGGAGTGGGCAGCCTCGATCAAGCAGCTTGTGTTGATGACGCTGCTGATCAACTGCTTCTGGCCCTTTGGCCTGCAGCCGACGTGGTTCGGCTTCGGCGCAGTCGTGGGGGTCGGCTGGCTGCTCGCAAAGCTCCTGCTGCTGAGTTGCGCGATTGTTGTGCTCGAGACTGTGAACGCCAAGATGCGGCTCTTCCGAGTGCCTGAACTGCTGGCGGTGGCCTTCACTCTGGGATCGCTGGCGCTGATTTCTACGTTCCTTTTCTGATGCTTATCATGCCTGTTCTCGATTTGCAATTCGGCGAACGAATCGTCACTCTGATGGCGGCGCTGGTGCTGGTCCTCCAGATCGCGATGGTCTCGCAGCGCTGGATCGTTCTCCACATCCGCATCTTCGCGGTGCAGTCGCTGTGCCTCGCCATGATTGCAGCCACCATCGCTTGGTATAACCACGCGCCGCACATCTACATCGCCGCCGTGCTTACGCTGTTGGTCAAGGTGATTCTGGTGCCCATTCTTTTTGAGCGCCTGGTGAAGCGCATGGAAATTCACGAAGAGATTGAGCCGATTGTGAATGTGCCGCTCTCCGTGCTGATTGCGGGCGGGCTCACGCTGGTGGGCTATGTGGTTGCGGAATCGTTTTACCGCCCAGACGAGTCCGGCGTGGGTCACAACGCTCTTGCCGTAGCCATCTCTCTTTTTCTGATCGGTTTTTTTACCATGATCAATCGCCGCAAGGCGCTCACGCAGGTGCTGGCGCTGCTGTCGCTGGAGAACGGATTGTTTCTGGCCGCCATTTCGCTCACCTATGGAATGCCGCTGATAGTGGAGCTGGGAATTTTGTTCGACGTGCTGGTAGCGGCGATGGTGCTGGGCATTCTGGTCTATCGCATCCGCGAGACCTTCGAGTCGATGGATGTGAGCCGGTTGCGGAGGTTGCGAGGATAGAATGCTCCTGATTCTCCTATTGCTGATTCTCGTTGCCACGGCCGCCGCGTCGTACTTCGCGCGGCGGCGCGAGGAGATGGAAGCGGTGAATCTGGCGGGATTCGGCGCGGTCTTTTTGGTCGCCGTCGCGCTGGGAGCGCAGGTGCTCGCCCGTGGCACGGTTTCTCTCGCAAACGGCTTCTTCTACGCCGATGCGCTCAGCGCGTTGGTAATTCTTCTCACAGCTTCAGTGGCCCTGATCTGCTCCACTTACTCAGTCGGCTACCTGCGCGATGACGAGCAAAGCGGGGAACTGGGCGACGACGCCAGCGGCAAAGAGCAGCTTACGCAGTTTCGCATGTACTACACGCTGACGCCGCTGTTCGTGTTTTCCATGCTGTTCATGGCGGTGGCCAACAATCTTGGAGTGATGTGGGCGGCGATGGAAGCCACCACGCTGGCCTCGATTTTTCTGGTCACCTTCTACGGGAAAATCAATTCGCTCGAGGCCGCATGGAAGTACGCCATGATCGGCGGCGTTGGCTTGTCCATGGCGCTCTTTGGCACGCTGGTGGCCTACTACGCGGGGCACAACCTGACCGGCTCCGCCGCGCTGAGCGGATTAAACTGGTCGGTGCTGGCGCAGCACGCAGCGCAACTCGACAAGACATCGATGCGGCTGGCTTTTGTCCTCATTCTCATGGGCTACGGAACCAAGGCCGGCCTCGCGCCCATGCACACATGGAAGCCCGATGCATATAGCCAGGCGCCGGTGCCCACGGCCGCGCTGCTTTCCACGGCGATGATGAATTGCGCGCTCTACGGGCTGATGCGTTTCTACATCTTGACCAGAGGGTGCCTGGGCGCCGAGTATCCCAGCCACTTGCTGCTTCTCTTCGGTCTGCTTTCCATGGGCGTTTCCATTCCGTTCGTGCTGGTGCAGAGGCACTATCGGCGATTGCTGGCGTACTCCACCATCGATCATGCCGGCATCATGGCGATTGCGCTGGGACTCGGAGGCGCGCTGGGCAGCCTGGGCCTCATGCTCCACATGACCTTTCACACCATCGCCAAGGCGCTCTTGTTTC
>JBAPYY010000874.1:0-2212 GCA_049284975.1 Occallatibacter sp. | reverse complement strand
TGAAATACAAGATGGGACCGGAAACGCCGATTGCTGGGGCAGTGATCACCAATGAAGCATGTTTTCAGCACATTGTGCCGGACGAGCGAATTGTGACGGCATCGACGATGAAGATGGGAGACCGGATCTTCTCGGCATCTCAAGTAACCTTCGAGCTGGTGCCGACAGACATGGGAACGGATATGATCATCACGCATCAGGGAGCGTTCTTTGAAGGGGCGGATGGACCGGCGATGCGGGAGCAGGGCTGGAATGTGTTAGCGGACAAACTGGTGGCTCTGGTCAGCGAACTGTCAACGCAAACGGCTGGCAGATAACATGGAGCGATTCGTTGCGAGTATACAGGTGCGGGCCAGAGGCTTGCAGCTTCTGACCCGGCCGAAGAAGGTGAAGCGGTGACCAAGCGTCGGGTGGATGTCGATCGGGTGTTTCATGCGCTCGGAGATCGAACGCGGCGGGCAATGCTGGATCGGTTGAGCCAGGGTCCAGCTTCGGTGTCGCAGTTGGCTAAGCCGCTTGGCATCACGCTGACTGCGGTGGGACAGCATCTTGATGTCCTCGAAAGGTGCGGATTGGCAGTAACAGAGAAGGCGGGACGGGTGCGGACCTGCCGGATGGCTTCAGCAGGTTTGGATGCGCTGGAGCAATGGGTGCGGGAGCACCGAACCGAGTGGGAACGGCGGGTGGATCGTCTAGGTAAGCTGCTGGAAAGCGGGGAGTAGCGGTAAGGAACTCAAACGCAATTGGTAGCAGTTCCGCGGCGGGTAGTGTTCAAACTTGGCCTTCGCAGCTACTCGTTGGTTTCCAGAGTTCCTGGAATCTCCAGCAGGAGCGGGAGAATAAAGCTCATTTGGTTCAAAGCGCGGAATTCAGCGCTTCGAGCAATGCAGTATCGCTGAACGGCTTGATCAAACATGCGATCGCGCCCTGCTCGATCAGGCGCGACTGAACCGTCTCATCTCTGTTGGCGGTGATGAAAATAATGGGGATCCTGATCTTGCGGCGATTCAACTCCTGCTGGAGTTCGGGCCCGCACATTCCCGGCATTGCGATGTCCAGAATCAAACACAGTGTGCGCGAGACTTCATCTGACGCCAGGAACTTTTCGGCAGAAGAAAATGTCTGAGATGCAAAACCGAACTCCTTGAGTAGATCTGGCAGCGATTCGCGAACTGATTCGTCATCATCGACGATCGACACAAATGAGCTTGGACTCGTCATGGATATCTCAGTCCGTACCTAAAAACAGCTTTGCTCAACCTGGAGAACCATGCGCTCGCTCCCGCGCTGCCTGAGGAAGTCGCCTTGCTTCTACAGAAAGCGCCACTCACACCACTCAAGGCAGCACATCAACAACGTGGCTGAGTCTGTCTCCATGGTCTCCGTACCTTACAACACTCCAAAACACCATCATCCGCTCTGTCACCAGTGGCGTCTATTGAACTTAGGTATTGGTCGTTAGCCAGCAAACGACTGCAAGACGCAGTCCCTGGCCGGGTTAGGCGCTGTAATCGTGCGGAATGATAAACGTGAAGGAGGATCCCGGCCCATCGTTCGATGATGCCGAGAGGCGGCCGCGATGGGCTTCAATAATCGATCGGCTGACAGAAAGCCCAATGCCCATGCCATCGTTCTTCGTGGTATAAAACGACTCGAAGAGCCGATCGACAGCACCAGGAGCGAAACCGATACCGGAGTCCCTCACAGTGAACTGGACGTTTTTGCGACCGTCGATTTCTGTTTTGATCAAGAGCTGTTTCGGCCGATTATCGACATCGCGCATCGCGTCTGAAGCGTTACGAAGCAAATTCAGGATGACCTGCTGAAGCTGGATGCGGTCGCCCTTCACCGCCGGCAGATTCTCGGCAAAATCATACCGGACGATGATCTTGTTGCTTTGCAGTTCACCCAATGAGAGCGCAATCACTTCCTGCGCAGCATCATTAAGGTCTACCAACTCCGAAGGAACGTCCTTTTTTTTGAAAAGGGCTCGCAAACGAGTGACGACTTCGGAGGCGCGATTCCCATCGCGAATCGTGCGTCGTGCCGTTTCGCGCGCGCCCTCTATGTTCGGCGGATCGCCGCTCAACATGCGCAGGCATGTACTTGCATTGGTAACAATCCCTGAAAGCGGCTGGTTGACTTCGTGTGCGATCGAGGCCGTCAGCATGCCGAGGCTGGTAATTCCCGTTACGTTGGCAAGTTCCGACCT
>JBAPYY010000873.1:0-2002 GCA_049284975.1 Occallatibacter sp. | reverse complement strand
TTTCAGTCCCGGCAGGGTGGCCACGCGGGCTTTGATGTGCTCGATGCGCTCCTGATGGCCGACGGCATATTGAGCCATGGCCCTTGGCCAACGCGACACTTGTGTGTGCTCCGGCATGGTCTCTCGCGGAAAAATCTTTTCGCCAAGAATCTCGGTGAGTTCGCGACGCACAGTGGCCACTAGAGCCTCATCAGGCGCAGCCGCCAAGGTCTCGTTCTTCATGCCGCCCAAAAAAGCGCGCAGCACAGCTTTACCTGTTGGCGTGCGGCCCAGGAATTTGCGATGAACAAAGGTGCACGCGAGCATCGCGCGGCCTTCAACCACCGGAACCAGGAATCCGAATCCATCAGGCAGGCGGCCCAATTGATCCTCGTCGTAAATTAGATTGACGGTAATCGACGAGGAGTAAGGGATGCCGCTCAACTCCTCGCCCAGCTCGGCGTCAACCGGGCCGAGCAGCGCACCGGCGGCCCATGCGGGCGAGGCCATAATCACTGCATCGTAACTCTCCGTTGACCCGCCAGCGGTAATTTTCCAGCCGTCCGCAGTTTTTTCGATGCAATTAACCGGTGTCAACAGGCGTACCGAAGCTGGGTCAAGCCTTGCCGTGAGCGCATCAATCAATTGCTGCATTCCGCCTCGCATGGCGGTGAATATGGAGCGGCTTCCGCCGCTTTTTCGCGTTTGTGCTGAGGTTTTTGCTCGGGCCATCATCTTGCGGTGCGCAGCCAGCATGCCGCGAGTCAGCGAGCCATATTCGTTCTCCATCTCTACCAGTCGCGGCAACACGGTGCGGGCGCTTAATTGTGCGGAGTCGCCGCCAAAGATTCCGCTCAGCAGCGGGTCGGCCAGCCGGTCCACAGTCTCGCGGCCAAAGTGACGCTCGACGAGCGCGGCCACCGATTCATCGTGATTGCTGGGACGCGGCGGATGCAGCAGTTCCAGGCCCATGCGGATCTTTGTCGTCAGGCTGAACAGCCGGGTCAGCGCGGTGGGAATCAGCTTGGTGGGCACCAGAAACATCAGGCCGTCCGGCAAGGGAATCAGCCGGTTGCGGACAACAATATAGGTCTTGCGATCGGCGTCGTTCGAGGGAACCAGTTCGCCGCCCAAGCCGAGCTCGCGGCACAGTTCGGCCGCCGCCAGCTTCTCGGTCAAAAATGAATCCGGGCCGCGTTCCAGTACGGCGCCGTCCACTGTTTCCGAAGCCAGGGAACCGCCCAGCCTGGCGCGGGCCTCAAAGATCGTGTACCTGATGGTCTTGTCGGTGAGGTGTGCCTGCTCCAGCTCATAAGCTGCCGCCAGCCCTGCTATCCCGCCGCCAATGATCGCTGTCCGCATTGTTCACCCTCTTACATCATCGCAGCAGTTGCCCCGTTGGTGCACCGCGCGCATCTTTGTCCCCGCATGGTTAGAATTATCGCTGCGGGCGCAGGCTGCGCGTGACTTTTATTTGGCTAAACCTTTATTCTCCATAGCGGCGCCCATGCTATCTCTTTGGGACTGCAATGAACGCCCTAATCCATGTTCTCCGAGCGACCCGTTTCGTTTCTCTCGCTCGTACGTCCTGAAACAGGAGACTCTTGATGACAGCTGAGTTGATCCATCGCCTGCATTTCGCCTTTACCATCACCTTCCATTATTTATTTCCTCAGCTCACTATGGGCCTGGCGCTGTTGATCGTGGTGCTCAAGTCGGTGGCTCTGCGTACCGGGAGTGAAGAGTGGGATCGCGCGGCGCGCTTCTGGGGACGTGTCTTCGCCATCAACTTCGTCTTCGGAGTGGTCACCGGCATTCCCATGGAGTTCGAATTCGGCACAAACTGGGCTCGGTTTTCACGGCTTTCGGGCGGCGTAATTGGACAGCCACTGGCCATGGAAGGCGTCTTCAGCTTCTTTCTTGAATCGGCGTTTTTGGGCCTGTTTCTATACGGCGAAAAGCGCATCTCCAAACTCATGCACTGGTTTTCCGCGGTGATGGTTTTTCTGGGTTCGTGGATCTC
>JBAPYY010000872.1:0-1657 GCA_049284975.1 Occallatibacter sp. | reverse complement strand
GCGTCTCACAACTTACTACAACGCGATCCAGCCCCTTCACAATCTCTATCAAGGATTTCTGTACTACGACGCCGCCGGAAGTCTGCGCGGCGACACAAAGATTCCGGCCATCAGCGTGGGCACGGAGTTTGGAGCAACGTTTGCGGTTATCAGCGTCGCAAACGATGGCCCATATCTGCGCCGATGGCCAGTTGCTGGCACCTCGCATGTGAGCTTTCCGGAGATGAACGAATACATCGATGTAGAGACCCTGCGAGACGGCTTCCTGAAGTCGCCTGCTGGCAAGCCTGTCTCCCTTACGCAGGCAACTGCGGGCTGCAAGCAAACGCCGCTGTGGAGCAAGGTGCCAACCGAGATTGTTCTCAATTCCGCATACGAGCACTTGAATCGTTGGATCAACGACGGTACCGCTGCTCCTTCCGCACCCCAGTTCGAGCGCAATCCGGATGGCACTCTCAAGCATGATTCGGATGGAGAGTTGCTGGGCGGTATACGCCTGCCGCAATTGGCGGCGCCGACAGCTCGGAATTCAGGATTCAACTTAGGACCGGGAACATGCATGCTGGCTGGTTTTCATTCCGACTACAGTCCCGCGGAACTCAAAGCACGATACCACGATCACGCCAGTTATGTTCGAGACGTCGAAAAAGCCACGCAGGATCTCCTGAAAGCCGGATTTATCCTGCCTCACGATGCCGAGCAGATCAGGCAATCCGCGGGCGCATCGAATATATTCCTGGAGAGTGGAGGAGATGTGAACACGGATCGGCAAGCTAACAGCGGGATTGAGGTACAGGAATTGATGCGCGCGGACGCCTCATGGAATGGCGTAGCCTACGGCGCGTACCCGGAGGGCACGGCAGAACCAGTCGTGGCGAAGATCACCATTCCGGCGCACAAGGAATTAGTCTGGCACTCTCATCCGATGCCGAGCTTTGCCTACGTTCTCTCCGGCGAGATCACCGTGGAAGACAAAGACGGCAATAAGAAGCATTTCACGGCAGGCGAAGTGATGCCGGAAACGGTCCATACTGCGCATCGGGGTCTGGTTGGCGATCAACCCGCGACCTTCATCGTCTTCTACGCCGGAACGAAAGGTATGCCGCTCTCACAACCGGCTAAGTAGGCCTATCAGCTTAGCCCAGGAGACTCGCCCGTATGTGTCCTAGCGTATCCAGGATCAGCCAGCAACTTCCACTGTGTGCGGTCTTCATTGTGGCCTTTCTGGTGCCCACTGGAATTGCCGCTCAGTCTTATCGATTGGATTTCTACAAAGGTTTGCAGCCACACAACGTAACGGTGGATCGCTTGTCCTATCGAGGACGAAATGCTGTTCGAGTGAGGTCACTGCCGAGTACGGATGCGGTCTTTGATGCGCAGAAGTCAGGGACAGGAGGCGGCATCGTCGTTCTTGAAGGTTCCTCGTTCCATGACGGTACTATCGAAGTGGACGTGGCAGGAATGCCTCAGGCCAATGCACCGGCACTGGCGCGCGGCTTTGTTGGAATTGCGTTCCGCGTGCCACCTGATGCTTCCAAGTACGACTACGTCTACATACGTCCAACGAATGGGCGGGCCGACGATCAGGAGCGGCGAAACCACTCGACACAGTACGCCTCTTTTCCTGAAAACGAATGGCTGAAGTTGCGCACTGAAT
>JBAPYY010000871.1:0-1657 GCA_049284975.1 Occallatibacter sp. | reverse complement strand
GGATCGAAGTTGCTCGTCAGGTTGAAGCGGATTTTTCCGGGGAATGCCCAGCACATACGCAGCCTGCGGCCATACTTGAGCCCTGCTGAGTTGAACCATGCCGCATTCCGGCGGAAGCAGAATGGATCGTTCAGATCGCGCGAGTGCGCGGCCCACCAATTGGTTCCCAGACCAATTATGCGGACGCGCACGGCTTTATGGCCTCAATCAGTCCCTGCACGACGGCGCGTGCCTGGAGATTCCGTTCCGGTCCGCGCAACCAGTTGAGGAACCAGATTCGCTCGTACGCAAGCGGCGGCAGCGGGAGATTGTTGTCGCGATAGTGCGTGAGCAACTGCCCCAACCGCCCAATCAGCACCGCATATTCACCATCACGTTTCGCGCTCTTGGACAAATCCAGGCTATGAAATGTGGTGATGAACTCCTCCCAGGGACGCCGCTCAGCGGAATCAGCAGAACCTGTATAGTGGCGCCAGAACCTATAGCAAGGACTCGTTCGCCCGAGGTGATCGAGCAGTGTGTCGATCTGCTCACGCGGATCAATTTGATTGCCGGAGTGGTCGGCAATGCCCGCCGCAGATTTGCATTTCGACATCAGTTCGATCGTGGCCGTTGCGAGCAGCAAGTCATTGAACGCTTCGAGCGCCTCAGTTCGCTCCGGTTCGTTGAGCTTCGCGATGCGGTCAAGTTCCGCCTTGACGTCAACAGGCGGTTTCATTCCGCGCAGTCTATAGAAGCACAGAAAGAGTTGTGTGCGCTCGAACGCGAGCGCGTAATTGACGTCCTCATCTGGGACGAATGCGCGAACATATTCGCGCCACTCAGCTGGATCGGCGAAATCTCTGGACGATTTGATCTTCAACTTGTTTGTCATCGCTTTATCCATTGGCCCCTTTGAGGGTCCGATTGCGTCTCCGTTCCTCGTCCAACTGCGTATTCGTCTGGTTCAGCCGCTCCCGCAGATTGCGCTCGCTGTTCCGCGTAGCCTCAAGGCTGTTCTTAAGCAGTTGCACCTGCTGTTGCACGGTCATTGTGCTATTCCCCGCAAGTAAGGGATCAGCCAAACTCGTACCCGGTACATCTGACGAACTTCCGGCAGCATCTTCGTTCCTTGCGTTAGCCATCCGTGCGAGGGCATGGACTGTGTCTTTGAGATCCGTCGTCTCTGGCTCCGCCGCTTGATTGGGTAGTTGCTTCGCCATGAGGGCGCTCTCAATTTCAGCGTTATGCCGTTCGGCCAGTTGGTTGAACTGCTCCGTGCGGCGCAGGATTTCGATTCTGTCGCTGACGCGGCCGTTCCAGAGTTCCGCGATGATGGTGGCGACAACGATCTCTTTCTTTGCCGCCGAGCGCCACTCGAAATAGATGATCCCTGCCGAGCAAACGAGCAACCCGAGCGTCACGGCGTTCGACCAGAAGTAGAGATCGTCGATGGTGTGGCCGACAAGATCGCTCCGTCCGTTTGCCATCGCTGTGCCATAGTCGGTGTTCGAGGGGTTGATCTTGCCCAGGGCATAGTCGAAGAATCCCTGACGCTGGCGTTGGGTTGGCCCAGTCTTTTCCGGCTGTACGGTTTGCGTCTGGGCGACGAGGCCCGGCGCAATCGCACAGAAGAGCAGGATGACGGCCGGCAATTGAATGGTTGAAAGGCGTCGCA
>JBAPYY010000870.1:0-4871 GCA_049284975.1 Occallatibacter sp. | reverse complement strand
GCAGTGCCTGCGGCGAGCGCACACAATCCACTTCGATGCCCTGCGGGCGAAGTAACAGTTCTACCGCCTCCAGGATGTGCGCCTGATCGTCGGCAACCAGTACCCGGATTGGTTCATTCTTATTGGGGATGACTTGCCTCCACCGCGCCGGTTTTGACATCGGAGATCGAGATGCCGTCGCCTTCCAGCACCGAGCCGGTCGCGCACTGGCGACCCATGCCGCAACCTTCGCCGGTGAACCCAGTGACTACAACGATCGGCTGGCCGAAGCGATGCAAAACGTTCTGTGTTGAGGCGAGCATGGTCCCTCTCCGTGATTCTAAGGCTAGCGAGTCACGACGCCCAATTTTGCGTCGTCAATGGAGACCTCTGTCCGCTCCAGCGTCTCGCCGGTGGCGCGGTCGATATCCACCTTCGCCTTCTCGTAGGCTGTTTGTGCTGTGTCCAAAGCGGACTCGGCTTGGGCCAGCGCGCTTTCCGCATTCAGTGTATCGAGGCCGGATTTCGCACCGAGCAACCGCTCCTGTTTGGTGATGTCGAAGATCTTCTGGGCAAGGTCGCGCGCTTTCTGGGCTGCTTCGACGTGGGCCTGAGCCTGTTCAAGAGCGAACTTCGAGTTGCGAACATCGAGGCGAATACCCTTCTGCTGCTGCTCGGAGGAGATCTGGCTCTGGCGGTACTGCAACACGGCGCGGAATTGATCGGCCTTGGCCTGGCGGTTGCGCAGATTGATGGAAAGCGTCATTCCGACCTGGTATTCCGGGGACGAGTAATTGAATGTGTTCGCGAACATGCTGGAGAAGCCCGTGGGCAGATCGGAGACGCATTCATTTTGGAGGGAGCAGTTTGGGTTCTTGGGACCGGCGGTGCCTGCGCCGGCGTAGTAGCCATACATGTTAAGAGTCGGCAAAAGCTCGCTGTTGATGTCCTTCAGGGCCTGCTTCTGCACTTCGGCCTGCATCTGGTAGATGGCAACCTCTGGCCGCTTCTTCTCGGCTTCGGAGATGAGTTCGTCGATCGATTTGCCGGCATTCGGGTTGGGCTCTCCATGCAGGTCGAGCGGAATGACCGGCATCTCGTCGATCATGGGATCGTCGATCTTGGTGAGCGCGTTCTTCATCAGCAACTCGTTCAGCCGAAGGCTGGCGCGCGCTACCGTGAGGTTACCTTCGGCGGTGGCCACGGCAGACTGATCCGTCATAACCTGCATCGCGGGGATGGCTTGCAGTTCGAGCTGCTTCTGATCGTCGGAGAGGTTCTTGTTGGCGAAGCCGAGAGAGCGTTCACTAATCTGCTCGCCCTCATAGGCATTCACCAGATCCCAGTAAATATTCTCGACCTGGGTCACGGTGGCGATTACCTGTGCTTTGAAGGCAAGGTCTGTGATCTGGGAGTTGCGCTTGGCAATGCGGATAAAGCGCTCGTTGGTGGCGATCCCGAAGCCGGCCAGAATGGGCTGGGAGATTGTCAACGCAAAATTGGAATAGAGTTCAGGATTAATGCTGTTGTAAGGGGTGTTGCTGGCGACACGCTGGCCGACGTAGTTGACCGAGACGTTGGTGCCAATGGGGAACGACTGGGAGTAGTTCGACAGAACCTCAATGGTGTTGGTCTTAAGAAGCGGCACGCCAGCCGTGAACTGGTTGGCCTCCTGAGTGACTGTGTGATCGACGTAGCCCTTGAAGGTGAGGTAAGGATCGAACGACGAAACGCTGGTACCGGCGCCGAGAGTAGAGGTGACGATGCCGCCATTACCGGCGGAGAATCCGGATCCAGATGAACCGCCTCCGCCGCCGGTGGAAGCGGCAAACCCGCCCTGGGTGCCCTGGACGATGGCGGTGTTGACGCCGTTGGCAGTGCTGCCCGCTTTCGTGCGCAGAATATCGGTTTGAGCAATGGGGAAGTTATAGCGGAAGTAGGCCACATCGAGGTTGTTCTCGATGGCCACTGCGATCGCATCTTGCAGTGAAAGATATATCTTGCCATTGCGAATGAGGTTCTGCAGACGCGGTGAGTTGCTGAGGTCCAGTTCAGGCACTGTGCTGGGCCTATAGGGCGCAAACGGTTTGTGCGAGTGGGGCATTGGCACTTGAAACGGTCGCGGCAGAGCAAACGACTCCTGCTGCACCTGCTTTATCTCCTGCGCCAACGACGGAGAAGCCGCAGATGCGCCGTTGGTCACGGGAGGAGGAGCTTCAGGCATCGATTGCGTGGGCAGCGGCGATGCCTGGGGGGGCTGATTTGACCCCGGATTCTGAGCTTGAACCTGCGACTGGTCTCCGGACGCGAGCTGGGCCGGCCGCTGTGCGACAACCGGTGGAGTAGCCAACGCCAGATTCACTTGAAAGAGAAGAATGGCAGCTGCGCCCCTTATGCAGCGAGCCGAATTGGACTTGATCTGAATCACTTTGCGCCTACCTCCGTTACTCTTGCCTTTAGCGTTTCATCGCGTTTCAGCCAGCCGTCGCGTAACTCTAAGATGCGCTTGCCGTAGCGCGCGTTTTCTTCAGAGTGCGTCACCTGCACGATGGTTGTGCCTGCGCGATTCAGCTCGCAAAAGAGTTCCATGATTTCGCGCGCTTGCGTTGAATGCAGGTTGCCGGTCGGCTCATCGGCCAGCAGCAGCGCGGGCGCGTGAACTACGGCGCGCGCAATCCCCACCAGTTGCTGCTGCCCGCCGGAAAGCTGCGAAGGGAACAGGTCTTTCTTGGCGACAATCTGGAAGCGATCGAGAATGTCGGCCACCATTCCCTGTCTTTCCTGAGCGGGCAGATTCTTATAAGAAAGTGGAAGATCGATGTTCTCAGCCACGGTAAGATCATCCAGTAAGTGATAACTCTGGAATACCATGCCGATGCGCTGGCGAGCCAGGTCGGCGCGCTGTTTTCGATTGAGCTTATGCACGGCGGTCTCGCCAAACCAGTACTCGCCCAGCCAGCCGTCGTCGAGCAGCGCCAGCACGTTGAGCAACGATGACTTGCCCGCGCCCGACGGACCCATCACGGTGACAAACTCACCCTCTTTGATGGTGAGTCCGATGCGGCGCAGTACCCAGGTTTCGGCGTGGCCGGCCTTATAACTGCGTTCTACATTCTTTAATTCGATCATGAAGTTACTCCGATCTTAGAAGTTGGGTTATTCGGTTCTCAATGCCTGCATGGGTTCTACAGTCGCCGCGCGACGGGCCGGCACTGCAGCGGCGAAGACTACCATCATTGCGGTCAAGGTCACCGCCCCGGCGAGAGTGATTGGATCAAACGTAGTCACGCCATAAAGCTGACTGCGGAAAAGACGGGCCAGGGCGACGACCGAGGGAAGCGCAATTGCTGTTGCAATGGCCGCGATGACCGCCATCTCCCGAACCACCAGCACAACAACGCTCGAGCGTTGCGCTCCCAGGGCCAAGCGCACGCCAATCTCGCGGGTACGCTGCTCGGTTGAGTACGCCAGCACTCCGTAAAGGCCAACGGCGGCCAGTACCATGGCCAACACGGCAAAGCCAATGGCGAGAAAGGCCAGCGCGCGCGCGTCCGAGGCGCTTTCATTTACCTGGGCTTCCATGGTGCGCAAGCCTTCAACCACCAATGTCGGATCGAGTTGATGAATCGTCTGACGGATGGCAGCTTCAACGCTCTCCGGCGGCTGCGTGCTTCGAGCGTAAACCTGTACGCCGCCAGGATGCGGCAACTGTTGATAAGACCTGTAGACAGCTGGTCCCAGACCGGTACGCAAATCGGCGTGTTTGATGTCTCCCACGACGCCAACGATGGTGGTATCAAGTTTTACGTCGTCGCCGCGGCCTTCACCCAGCACTCGGCCAAGCGCGTTTTGCGCCGAACCATAGAAACGCTTGGCGAACGCCAAGTTGACAATGGCGACCTTGGGCTGCCCCTTCGCATCCGCCGGAGTAAATTCCCTGCCCGCCAAAACCGGTTGCCTCAGCGTGGCAAAGTAATCGGGCAAAACCCACGGCTCTTCAAAGTGCAGTCTCTCGTCCTCAGCAGCCTTGTAACCTTGCACCGTGAAACTTGACCGGCTCGAATCTCCACTGAGCTCCGGGTCGGTGGTAGCAGAGGCATTGGTGACGCCGGGAATTTGGCGCAGGGCTTCGAGCGCGTTGGTCACAATCTGCGGCGTGCGGTCTTCGCCGTAGCCGGAGCTTGTGGGATCGAGCGAGAATGTGGCAAGATGTCCGGTTTCGAAACCCACGGATTGATGGCGAAGATTATCGAGCGTGCGCACAAACAATCCCGCGCCGCCGAGCAACAGAACGCTGAGAGCAATTTGTGCGCCCACCGCAACTTTGCGAAATCGCTGCGAACTCTTCGACGCCGTTCCTGCATTCTGCCTCAGCGCGCTGGCCAAATCGGGCCGCAAAAAGTGAATTACTGGAGCAATGCTGAACAGCAAGCTTACAACCAGTGAAATTCCGAGCATGAACAGCAATACGCGCACATCGATGGATGCCGAATACGGCTCTTCGCCGGGGTCGGCGTTGGTTATCAGGTGCACCAGAGTTGTGGCGACCACCGGCGCGAGAGCCAGACCGGCGGCCGCTCCTGCCAATCCGAGCAATCCGCCTTCCACAAGCAGTTGCGAAACGATGCGGCTCCGTTTGGCGCCAAGTGCGTAGCGCATCGACATCTCGCGCACTCGGCCGGCGGCACGCAATAGCAGCAGCGTGGCCACGTTGATGGCGCACATGGCTATCAGCAGGCCGGCCATACTCATGAGGATAATCAGGGGCGTTTTCAGTTCGGTGCGGCCGGGCGAAAAACCAGTCGAGTCATCCACTACCTGAAGCCGCGAATTGTCGAGAAAGTCCTTCTTGAAGTGCTCGGTCCGCGACTTGTAAAGAGTCAACTCATATG
>JBAPYY010000869.1:0-5162 GCA_049284975.1 Occallatibacter sp. | reverse complement strand
GGCCCATAGCTCCGGCATGTCAGCACGAATCCTTACAGCCTGTTTGTAGGCGTTTGCCGCCGTTGCATAGTCGTTTGCTGCCTGGGCCTGTTGGGCCGCGGCCACGAGCGATTCGAGCATGGAGGCCGGCTGCTGCTGGCCAAGCCCAACTACGGGCTTGACCAGCAGGACCAGCAACAACAATTTGGTGCAGTTATTCACGTTTGGTTTACCAGTAGAACTTTCCAGCCCATTGGACGATTCTGCCGGGGAACGCAGTTGTGATTAGCCCGAACGCATTTTGAACGTCTATACGCGCATTCCCGGGTCCCGGCGCATAGAAGTTTGGATGGTTGAATGAGTTGAAGGTTTCGAGACGGAACTGGGCTCTCATGCTTTGCCTGAACTTCCAGTTCTTTTCGAGAGCCGTGTCCCAGTTCTGATAGTGAGGTCCGCGAAGATTTGAGAAGTAGCGAGGAGCATTGCCGAAGTCGCCATACGGCGCAAAAGCGAAGGCTGAGTAGTTGATCCAGGAGTTGAGCACAGTGCTGCTTATTTTTTGATGCGCCGGTTTTGGATTCCCAACGACATCCGGCCTGGGATCGCCGCCGTAGGAGTTCCAATCGTTTCCGAGAACGCTGATTGGAAGTCCACCCTTGAAGGTTGCGATTCCTGAAAGCTCCCAACCGCCAACCACGGCGTCCGCTACGCGGCTCATTCCCGAGCCGACGGACTGGCCCCGTCCGATCGGGAGTTTATATACGTAGCTGGCCACAAGAGCCTGCGGAATATCACCCGCGTCCACGCTCTTTTCCCCTGCTATGTTGAAGTAGTTTGCAGTGGCGCCCCAGTTCGCCGCTCCGTTGTACGACCAGGAGTTGTTGCCCTCAACGTTGTCAAGGAACTTGGAGTAGGTGTAAGAGACCAGCGCGGTAAGCCCCTTGCTGATGCGGTGGTTGTAAGTGACCTGCAGGCTGTTGTAAAGCGACTGGCCTACAGGCGCGTCGGTCTGACTTACGCCGCAATACTGCGGATAAGCCAGGAGCAGTTGGTAGTTTTGCAGGCTTGTTGCGCTATCGATATTGCAAGAGCTCGGAGCAATCGTTCCACCCTTCTCGAGTTGCTGGAGAGGCGCCGCTAAGGGATTGAAAGCTGCCGTCCCGCTAAGGTAGTTGGATCCCTCTGAAAGGTACTTCGGATTCAACTGGTTGTAATTCCAGCCAGATACCATGCGAACGCCGCGGTTGCCGATGTAGTTTACGTCCAGTTGATCGTTCGGCGTGAAGGCATACTGCACACCCAGCAGCCATTGCTGCACGTAAGGGGATGGGCGGCTTATGAAGTCGCTACCTGCGCCATTGCCGTCTTGTTGGAACGAGCCGTTGACGTTGCCGGTAATCTGCGCGTAAACGCCGCCCCAGGGATTGCTGGTGCTGATATTCGGATTGGGGGTAACGCCGCCGTTCAAGCTCAGGTTGGCACTGGTTGACGCGGTGAAACCATCCGAATCCACTGGGCTGGAGCTGGTAACCGCTTCCGGATAAAAGATTCCGTATCCGCCGTGAATAACTGCCTTCGGGATCGCCTGATAGGAGAAGCCTATGCGAGGCGCAATGTTGTCGTGGTTAGGGTTGTAGGTATCCCGGTTGCCGGGTCCCAGGAACTGGAGCGCGCCAAGCAAGGGCTCGCCCGCCATTGAGCTGAGCGGGTTCAGCGCGTTCGGGTCGAAGACAGAACCCTGGTTATGGCGCAAAGTGTACGGAGTTTGAATCTCATAGCGGATACCAAGATTCAGAGTGAGTTTGGAGGTCGGTTTCCAATCGTCCTGCAGATACTCGCCAAAAAGATGGTTCGATAAATATGGGGTGGTCGGCGTTCCGACGCCTGCTCCGTCCATGACGCCGAGCAGCATCTCAGCCACTCCATTACCGGTGACAGCGCCTACTCCCGTTATGGGATTCGGTCCCGCAGTGAAGTTTCCGTCGAAGGTAAGGGAGGCGTTGGCGTAGTTGAACTGGCTGAAGACTTGCTCTACGCCCATGAACCCGAAGCTGACGGTATTCTTTCCATGCGTTTTGATGAAGTCAACAGCCACTGTGCCGATCGGTCCATGGTTGGTGACCCCCTGCTGGTTCCCGGCGATTGGGCCGAGTTGGGATATCCCTTGTCCCATATTGACGATAGGAAACAAGGGATACTGTTGCGAAACATACGCCGGAAGTCCGAGAGTGGTCGAGGGGTTGAAACCGAACGACTGATTGTCGGAGGTTTCATGCCAAATCTGGACGCCCGAAGTGATGTTCATGGTGAAGGTGGGGCTGAATAACCTCGTCAGCCCGGCCCACATGCCCCAGCGGTTGTTGGGTCGCTGATTGCCTTGGCCTGCCGGATTGGATCCCCAGTTGTTTGCCTCGCCGGTCTTTGCCTCTTTCTTATACGAGTAGCGGAAATAGGCGGTGGTATTTTCGTTGATATTCTGATCGGCCCTGATGCCGTACTCGTCCCAATACGTGGGCGTCACTCCGGCCAGAGTCAAGTTGTTGGGCACATTGCCTGCTATTTGTGCCGTTGGATAATAGCTGAGCAGCTTGGAGCCGACGGCATCCGGCGTGTAACCGGTGACGGGAAGGTTGGCAGCACTCAGAATGTTGCCCGGTATGGGATTGCGAATGTAGCCTGTGCTGGTAGCGACGAGGCCGGTTCCGTATGGATTCCCGGCTGTTTTGGTATCCGCTGCTCCCTCGGTAATCGCGTGGCCGCTGCGCGGATCGTAAATTGCGCCTGTATAGACGGGACGACCCAGAGCATCGAATATCAGATTTCCATTTGTGTCTTTGGCCTGACCGCCGAGTTGCTCGGAGAAGTTGCCGGCCAGGAAGTTGGTGTCTGGCACCGTGAACTGCGAGGGAGATGGCGTGTTTGCGGTGAAATGATCGTAAATACCATAGATGAAGGTCTTGTTCCGCTGCTTGTAGAGGCCCGGAATGTACAGCGGGCCGCCAGCGGTTACGCCATTCTGGTTGCGGCTAAACGTGCAGAGATTTGTGTTGAGCAGACCCTGGCAACTGCCGGGTGATTGGAAGAAGTTGAGGGCGTTGAAGTTGTTGTTGGAATAAAACTCGTACGCCGACCCGTGGAAGGTGTTGGTTCCCGACTTGGTTACCACGTTGATTACGTTGCCTGTGCTCCATCCATACTGGGCCGTGAACGAGTTGTTCTGGATTTTGAATTCCTGCGTCGCGTCCACGCCGGGCACAAAGATGACCGCGCCCCACTCAGTGTCGGTATCCCACGCACCGTCGATCAGGAAGGCCGTCGTTCCAAAGAAGCCGCCGGCAAAGTTCATGAACGAGATGTCTTGATCCGCGGTATCTGTGCTGTTGCTACTGCCCCCACCCAGGAGCAATTGCCCTTCCGACGTGTTCTGCACGGAAGAGTTCAGCGTGGCCAGGCCGTAGACGTTGCGCACGTTCAGCGGCAACTCCACGATCTGTTTTCCATCAATGTCTGCCGCCACGTTTGCGTTATCTGTATTCAGCAGGGCAACATCCGAAGTTACGGTGATCGATGTGCTCTCGGCCCCGACCGTCAGCGTCACGTTCTGCGTAGCGGTTTCGGCAGCGTTGAGGACGATTCCGTTCTGTTGATACGTCTTGAATCCCTTTGCTTTGATTGCCAGGCTATAGCCCGCCGGCGGAAGTTGATTGAAAGAGTACCGGCCTCCGTCGTCCGTCGTGAAGGTTCGGCTGATACCTTTCTCTGAACTTGTCAGGGTGACCGTGGCTTTGGGCACCAATGCGCCCGTAGAATCCGTTACGACACCGGAGAGGGTCGCCGTCGTTGTTGCGATTTGCGCGTTGATCCAGGGCGCGCTGCATACCAGGATGGCAAACAGTGCTGCGATGCCTCCCCAGTACAACAGAAACCCTTGTCTCCTGCTCCTGCTTGTTTTCAATTTAAAGCCTCCATCAGTTGTTCCCCGTCAGTTCGGGTCTCCAAAGGCACGACCTTCACGCCTTTTGAATACCTGGTGATCGGAGTTTGAAAAGCAGACCCGTTGTAAGCCTGCCAAAGAAGGCCTGTTAAGGTCCTTACGGCATGGATGCAAGGGTCCTTACTGCAAATACCCAATTCTTATCAGGTAAATACTCCTAATATAAGCTTCATTTACATGTACTTATAGGATTTACGCTCCAAAAAAAGACTAGGGGTTTCCACGGCTGTATAATCACTTCGAATGTACGGAGCGATGCTATGTCGGCAGCTACGCAGAACCAGGCACATACAACTCTGACCGATCCGGAGAAGACTTCGATTCGCGAGCAGCTGGACCGGCTCCTGCAAAGCCCTTTCTTTAGCCACAGCAAGCGGTTCCCTACATTCCTGCGTTTTGTGACCGAACAAACTCTGTCAGGGAAGGAAGACGATATAAAGGAGCGGACCCTGGGGATAGAAATATTTGGCAGAGATCCCGACTACGACACCGCCTCAGACCCCATAGTTCGCGTCACCGCGGCAGAGATTCGCAAACGTGTCGCGCAATATTATCAGGACCCCGCGCATGTGAATGAATTGCGCATTGCCCTGCCCTCCGGCTCCTATATTCCAAAGTTCCATTGGCCTAAAGGCGCCGACGATCCGATTGTGAAGGAGATGGACCTCGCTGCCCAGGAGGCTCTTGCCGTCTCTGAAGCACCACTGGTCGCTGATGCCTCGCACCCTCCCCGCCATTCCCATCTCGCGCTGGTTATTACTTGTATCGTCGTGGGACTTCTGTCGGCGGGGTCGGTTCTCCTGTGGCAATCCATGCATCGTTCCGCATTGGATTTCTTTTGGGGGCCTGTATTGTCCTCAAGAGAACCTGTGCTGCTCTGCGTCGCGGATCAGATAGAGTCTGCCGGCCAGTCTCTGCGCGATGCGGCAGATCCTACACGCCAGGTTCAACTCGGCCCCATGGGCAAATCGAAGGACGAGCTCACGACGGTCGCCATTGACGATCTTAGCGCCATTGTCAAAATTGCCGGCCTTATTCAGTCCAACAGCAGACAATACAGCCTGCGCGGCGAAGGAGTCACCACGCTGGCCGACCTGCGTTCCGGCCCGGCAGTTTTCTTCGGAGCCTTCGACAACGCATGGACGCTAAGGCTGACCAACCCCCTTCGTTATCATTTCGCGAACAATCC
>JBAPYY010000868.1:0-2505 GCA_049284975.1 Occallatibacter sp. | reverse complement strand
AAACGTTGACGGACCTTTCGTGCTCTGCAGAAATCTCTCGATGTCTTCTTCGGTCACCGCGAGCGATTTTTGTTGGGGTAGTTCGATTTTCAGAATCCTCTCGAAGGAAAAGCCGGAATGGCGGCCTAGGTGCCCCGTCCCACCTGTCTGCTCCTCAGATTCCTCACGAATTGCCTTTCTCAGCGTTGAGATCACCTGTTCCTGGGCGCTGCCGTAAATCCCATTCAGTAGGGCGTGAATCAGATACTTTCGAATACCATCTTTTGATGCTTTGCTCTGGTCGCCGCCCTTGTAAAGATAGTAGGCAATGATGATGGTGGCATTCTGCGAAGTGAGTACACTGTCGCTGAAACCAAATTCGACAAGCAAATTCACAGTCTTCGTAACCGCCTCGGCAATCTTCGGCCACTCGTCCCTAATTCTCTGTACATTCTCGGCTTTAAACGAGTTGACCTTATAGACCACAGGCCCGTCGCTTAGAACCAGACAGCAACGCATCAGATACTCATTGCCGAAGTTGAATTTGTCACCCTTGTCATTGATGGTCTTGAGAAGGGTTTCAATCAGTTCGCGTCCGTTGTCCCATGTAGCGACGATCGTGGAAAAAAGCAGATCCGTCTTGCTCAGGACCGTGCCTCCACTGTTGACTCGAACAAAGATTTTCAGGATGTCCTCAAGATCATCTTTCGCGACCTCAAAGTAGTTAATCAACTCATCTATCTGGATGCGCTTGTGCAGAGTGTCCAAGCATCGCTTTATGAGGCGCTGCCGTTGCGGCAGTAAAAACTCGGCCTTCTGTTCATCGGTAGGGGATTGCTCTCGAAAACCATCTATAAGGCGGTCGAACTCCGGTTCCTCGTCCCATGAGAGAACTTGCCCGACCTTCATCCAGAACATCGCTTCATCTCTGGGAGCGGTTCCTTCATCGGCCACCACCTTGCGGGTCACACCAGACATGGCCCCCGCTTCGGTCAAAAACCGAAACTCGAAGTTTTGATCTTCTAGCGTTGTGATCTTGTCTTCCGAGTCAATGGTGTAAGGGAGGGACAGGATGTTGAGGTAAAGGCTCATCTTCTCATAGGCGTTCGGATTCGAGCTCCGTTTATACGGGGCCTTCTCCGTATGGGTGCCCATGAGACCTATATACATTGAGCTTAGGCGCTGCTGGCCGTCCAAAACGCCCGTAATCTCTGGATGCAGGAATGCGCCTGTTTTGCGGCGATTGTAGGGATGCCTTTGGTCGTATTCCTTAAGAAAGTCGTAAAACACATAGCTCTCGGCTTTTTGTCGCTGCAATCGCCAAAACAGGAATGTCCCGAAAGGATAGTTCCGCATTAGCGAATCAAAGAGAAGTTCGATCTGATGCTTCTGCCAGACGAATTTTCTTTGTAGCGCCGGAAGATAGATCTTACTTTGATCAATGTCAGCGATGACTTGTTTGATGGAATATGTCTTGTAGCTCATACGAGGCGCGTCCTCCCGACCGCAATTGCCGGATCATGCCATAACCAAAGGATATCGGCCAACTTGCCGGAGTCAAGCGGTAATCGTACGTCCTCATGCGATCACGGCGCTGCGATCCGCCGGACGAACTCGCTTTGAAAACGAATACTGAGCCTGCGTTTCTGCCCGCCGTGCTCTCTGACATGATAAACCGGATTATCACGCGCTAAGGGGAGCA
The DNA here is from genome assembly GCA_049284975.1 of Occallatibacter sp. Taxonomy (GTDB): domain Bacteria; phylum Acidobacteriota; class Terriglobia; order Terriglobales; family Acidobacteriaceae; genus Telmatobacter. Next base: position 824 of record JBAPYY010000868.1, on the reverse strand, counting down.
GCAAGAGGCGGTCACTATGAGGGGACGAATTCTGTGCAACTGATGCCTGCCAGCAAGTCTGCGAAGGTTGTTTGCGGGCTTAGCGGCTCTTGGGTCGAACTATGACAATGACCTTTAGGCCGTTATGGTTCTTGGTGAGATCGTTTTCCAGCGCAGTTGGGTTGGTGCATTTCCCTGTGGGATCGTGCACAAAGCAGATAAGTGTCTTGCTGTCCTGGTGTGATTGATACCTGAGGATGTCCTCAGCGAGCTGCGTGACCAGTTCTTTTTGCCCCAATCCTTTACGGGTCATTTTCGCTTCCACGACAACTTGCTCAGGCTTGAGTAAGAAATCCATCCGGCTCGCGTTTCCGCCGTAGGACGGCGTCCATTCCTCAGGCCGAACGTCTGTGAAATGCAGTTTCAGTAGAGCACCGAGCACATCCTGCACATCGTACTCGTCGGTGATTGAGATCGTGGCTCTGTTGTCGTGCCGTTTGGTGAGCCCATTGGCGACGATGGTGAATCGGTTACAGATGGTGCGCACGAGCGCGGCGGCAGCTTGCGTATTGCGCGGCGCTTTCCATGTCTCCTCGACGCTCGCCTGGATGGTGCGTTCGACGGTACTCTCCATTGCATGCAGAATGAGCCCGGCATCCGCAAGGTCATCGCAACGGTTCTGATTTAGGAGGGCCATCCGAAGCATGGTCGCGGCAAGTTCTTGCTCATTGAGGGCCAGGCTGATGTTGGTCGCGAGCACCTGCTGGCCGATGAGCCAGTAGAGAAGGCTGAGGCTTGCCAAGGAGAGATCTTGTAGGCGTGGCGTGCTATGCATGGTCCAGGGG
>JBAPYY010000867.1:0-2088 GCA_049284975.1 Occallatibacter sp. | reverse complement strand
GGTGACTTCGGCTTCGTCCACCTGCAACTGCTCGACAATGATTTGTTTCACTTTCTCTTCAACGGCCATGCGTGGTTCTCCTCGTGTGATTAGGAAATCAAGAAAACATTTTGGGAAGCTTCAGCTCGCGCTCCGCCCCGCGTGCCTACGATACCGGCCCGCGGCGGGGGATGAAAACCGCCGCGCGAAGAAAAACTTCGCGTAGCCCCGAAACTTCAAGTCTATCGGGCGGGGCCGGGGGTGTAAAGGAGTGGAAAAACAGGGAATAGGGAATAGGGACCAGGGATTAGAAAGCGGCGAGATACGGACACGGGGAGCGGGGACTGTGGAGGGCGCGAGGGGGTGGGAAATGCACAGGAATCGGGCGTATATTTGGCGAAGAGGAATTAGGAAATGCAGATCGTCTTCGTAGGGCTATCGGCTCTGGCCATCGGGATTCTGGTTGGCTACCTCTTGTGGGCTGTAGCGGCGAAGGCGCGGCAGACGCGGAGCGAAACCATTGCTGCCGAGAGGGACCGTCAACTGGCCGCTATGCGCGATGAACTCAACCGGGTAAAAGACGAGTCCGCTATGCGCGCCGGCTTCGAGTCCCTTGCGGCCGAACGCGAGAAGAGAATTGGTCAATTGGCTGGGGAACTCGATGCGCTGCGCGCCGCTCTCGCGGCTAAGACCGATGAGGCGGGGAGTTTGGCATCAACTGCTGCCGAGTTGAAAGCGAAGCTCGAAAGTGAAGAGAAGAACTTAGCCGAAAAGGTAGCGTTGCTCGAGACGGCGAAGAAGGCGCTTGCAGATCAGTTTCAGACACTGGCGGCAGAGGTACTGGAGCAAAAAACGAAGAGCTTCTCGGAGGGCAGCCAAAAAGAGTTGGGAAACCTGCTCAATCCGCTCAAGACGCAGATTGAGGATTTCAGAAAGAAGGTCGAAGAAACGCAGAAGGAAAGCCTAATAGGCCGAACACAACTCTCTGCAGAGCTGGACCAACTGAAAGGCCTGAACCAGCGTCTGTCGACGGATGCTCAAGCGCTGACGAACGCGTTGACTCGGGACACCAGCGAGCAAGGTCATTGGGGCGAACTGGTGTTGCTGGACATTCTAGAGGACTGCGGTTTGAAACGCGGGCTCCATTACACCTACCAGCAGACATTTGTCGCCGATGGAGAGAATGGTCTGCGCGAGGAACGGAAGAGGACAGACGTCATCCTCAGATTCCCCGAGGGCAGATCACTGATTGTTGATTCCAAAGTGACCCTGAATGCCCATAACGACTACGTAAATGCGACGGAGGATCTTGCCCGTAAGGATGCGCTGGGTCGGCTGACTACAAGCATCCGGAACCACATGCGGGAACTCTCGGCGAAGAACTATCAGGAATTGCTGGGAGAACGATCACCAGATTACGTTGTTCTCTTCGCTCCAATCGAAGCGGCGTACCTGCTTGCCGTCCAGACCGACCCAAAGCTAATCACAGATGGATACAAGAGCCGCGTGTTACTTGCCGGACCAACTACTATCCTGCACATTGCCCGGATTGTGGAGAGCCTATGGCGCAATGAGGATCGGGCAAAATCGCTGGAGCAGATCGGAGAACGCGCAAAGTTGCTCTTCGAGGGGTTCACTCGGTTCGTGGATGCATTGGAAAACGTCCAGACCTCGATTTTGAAAGCTGCAGAAGAGATTCGTAACGCAGAGGAAAGCAATAACGAGGCGATGAAGCGTCTTACGTCAGGGCGCGGCAACCTTGTGAGCCAGGCGGAGAAACTTGGACGGCTTGCCAATAAATCTTCAAAACAGATCGCGGTGCGAGTGCTGGAGATGGCAGAAGAGGAGACGCCGTCACTATTGTCGCTTGCGACAGATTCAGACACAAGTGAGGAAACCTCATCGTGAGCTGGGTGCGGGCAGGGACGCCCGCACGACAGCCGATCGGGAGACCGTCGTTACTTCTTTGTTCCCTCGTTCCCTCCTTCCCTTGGTCCCTGATTTTCCGCAAACGCTTCGCGAAGCCGCTTCCATGTTGTCTCTAGGTCTTCGGGAAGGACGCGGGTTTCTGCGACCGTGGTGATGAAGCTGGTGTCGCCGATCCAGCGC
>JBAPYY010000866.1:0-2288 GCA_049284975.1 Occallatibacter sp. | reverse complement strand
CAATCAGATGGTCGGGTACACTCCAATCGAAAGCTTCGGCAATTTCGAAGGCTGGCGTCTTTTGCCCCTCAAGCCGATATGGATTCACCGAATTGAGCAGATAGATAGGCGCTTCTTTCACGATCTGCGTCAGCAGCAGGAGGCAGCCGTCAAAATCAGCCTTCAACTGGCAAGTCACAGCGCCGTAATCCATGGCCTGCGATAGCTTGCCCCAGGCGATCTTGCCATCGGGAATAAGTACAAGACACTTCAACCCAGCACGCGCGGCATAGGCAGCCATTGCAGCGGAAGTGTTCCCGGTGGATGCGCAGGCTACCCACTCGAAGCCGCGCTCGTTTGCCACGCTCATTGCCGCAGTCATACCCGTATCTTTGAAGGAGCCGGTGGGATTCATTCCCTGATGCTTGGCAAAAAGCTGCTCGACTCCCAGCGCTTTAGCGGCGCGCTTCAATTGATACAGTGGCGTATTGCCCTCGAAGAGAGTGACCGCGTTGTCGAAGTTCTCGAGAATGGGCAGTAGCTCGCGAAAGCGCCAGACGCCGGAGCGGTCTAACGAGTCGGAGGACGAGCGCCGCTCACGCCAGAGCCATTTGAGCGCGCCGGGATTAGGACGGTCATGGCCGCCGCGCTCGCTCCAGCCGGGATACTCCACTTCAAAGAGGTCGCCGCATTGGACGCAACGGAAGTCCGGTTGGGCCTCCGCGCCACTAATGCGCGCCCCGCATCCAAAACAGCGTAACTGATGCAAATTGTCGATCATGCCTGGTGTTAGGTTACCAGCAGACAGCGATTTCGAGTATATTTTGAGCGCGTTGGAGCGCTTCGAGAGAAGGGCGTATCGCCACTCACGCCCTCTGCAACTGGCCAATCGGTGGCATTCCATCAAGTTCGCGACGCAATAAGGAACATCGAAACCTGTCGAATTCGTAGTCTCCCGCAGCAGGGAGCATCCGGGCGAACTCATCGCCTTTGTTCCATGCTTTGTACGCCTCATCCTTGCGGCCTTCAACACAGAAAAGCGCGCTCTGTGCCAGCCAGTAATCCGCGCCAAAATGCGTGGGCTTCTTTGCTTCCATACGATCCCACCATTGACGCGCTCCCACTGCATCACGCCGCAGGAAGGCGACACGAAAGACAAATGCCATGCACAGCTCTGCTGGAATGTCCAAGGCAGACTCTTGGCAGATTCTCTCGGCTTCCGCGACCGCCTCACCGGCCTGGGAAATTTGACCGTACTCGAGATAATACGACGAGGCGAGCAGCCGCAGCACGAGCGCCTGATGACCGTGAGTGAATGAGAGCTCTGCCCGATGAATTGCGTCAATGTCATAATCGCGCGGCCGCAGCGGCGTTACGGATGTCGAAGCAGCAATGGAGAACGCGCGTTGTAGATCGGCCCAGGGCCCACCACGGAGAAGCTGATAAATCCTCGCGCCATCTGAGTAGAGAGCATCAGGGCGCATGGGCATCAAATTTACGGCAAAAGCAATCAAGGAGATTGTCGCAAAAACGGAGAAATACTCCCAGTATTGCTGATATGGCTGTCCGATGGCCGTGAGCGTGATGAATAGTGCGATTATTCCAGTAAATAGATTTGCCAGCGGCCCCGCTGCGATCATCCACATCTCTCGCCACTGGCTTTGGTGCGGATTTGTTGGGACCAGAGCTGCAGCGCCGCCGGCTGAGAGAAACTTTGCCGGGAGAAATTGGAACTTCCATCGTCCGTCTCGGATGCGCCATTGAAATGGTCCAACAATAAATACACGAAGTTTCATTCCGAGGGCCAATCCCACTGAAGTGTGACCGCATTCATGCACGACAGTCGTGATGAGTATGATCGCAAAGAACGGGACCAATCCGACATGAGCTCTGGGCAGTTGCTGAGCCTGGCTCCATCGGAACCACAACATTGATCCAAGAATGTATCCAGCGACGGAAACGACCCCAACCAACACATCGAGCAATTTACTGGTTCCATCGCCAGCAATGCGCGGGGGCTTGGCAGCCTTCAGAGGTTCCGCCATCGAGTCACGACGTGCAAAGGCGATAATTCCTGCAATTCCAAGAGCAATCAGGAGCGCATTGAATGATCCGAAGTGATGTGACCGATGAGTTGCTGCGCGTATTGGTATGAACTGCATAATGCTTATCAGAATCATTTCGAGGCAGGCGACAACCGCCCAACCTCTTGCAAATCTTTTCTGCTTCCTGACTGTCCACCACGCCATTCCAAAAGGCGCTGCCATCGTCAGGCCTGACGCGGTAAGGATGATGATGGCGCCAGGAGG
>JBAPYY010000865.1:0-10810 GCA_049284975.1 Occallatibacter sp. | reverse complement strand
GTAGAACATTTAGAGCGCTATCAATCTCTTTCATCTCCATTTCCCGCATGCGCAATTCGTTTTCCTCTCCATCCTCTCACTCCGCGGCAATCCTGCTTGTTATCCTTGATGTGTGGAGTACGAACGTTTTACCTACCCGCCGTACGATGCACCTCTTATGGATGCATATGGCGGTCAATTCGAATCCCTCTTCGTCATCCTTCATCCATTTGTCAGCGTGCCAGAACCTCTCGCCTGGAAAGTGACGAAAAAATATCCAACCGATGAGCAGATTCTTGGCCTGGGGACAAAATGCCCGTGGGCCAGCGTTGCCGCCCAAGCAGGACTTTCCACCTGCGCCCATTTGAACCAGGCACTGCTGACTTCAACAAAATCAATCGCTGGTGAATTGTGCGATTTTCCGGCAGCCAATGCGTTGCAGAGCTTTCTGCAATCCAGATCTATCTGGATGCCCGGATCGGGTGTATTCGAACCTTTGCTGCAAATGAATTACCTCAATGCCTTTGCGGCAGCCGGCCAGGAAGAGCTGATCTTCGTGCCGGAATTTCCAAGTGTCGATCCCGTCCAGCGACTCAACATTTCCCGGCTCAGGAATCGCCAGGATTCATTCCCAAACCGTGGAACTCTTGCGGCTCCGGATAATTCCTTCCTGCTGACAGTCGATTGGGATAGTTTTTTCACCCTCTTCTACGGCCCGCGCGCGTTCGTAACCGAAGTGGCTCGTCAACAAAATCTCGAAGGCTTTTTCGCAACCCCGACCACAGAGCACTTCTGGTTCAACTATTCGCTTGGATGCTGCGTAGTCACGCTCGCGCCTGAGGTTTGGGCTTCTGCCTGAAAACCAATCGGTCGCAGGGCCTTGCTCCGCGCCTGTAGAATGACCTCAGCGCAACCTCAGGCAAGAAATGACCTACTACGACCAAGTCTCTGAAGCAGCCACATTTCTGCGAAGCAAACTCGGCTCGCTCAACCCCCGCATCGGAATCGTCCTCGGCTCCGGGCTGGGCACTGTGGCCGATGCGGTCACCGAGCCAGTCGTAGTTTCCTGCTCCCAGATTCCGCATTTTCCTCAGTCCACTGTCGAGGGCCACACGGGCAGGATTATCGCCGGGCTCCTCGGCGGTGCGCCAGTCCTCGTCATGCAGGGCCGTGTGCATTTTTACGAGGGCTACACGCCCCAGCAGGTCACTTTCCCCATGCGCGTTTTGGGCGCGCTCGGCCTTCACTCAGTCATCCTCACCAATGCCGCCGGTGGCATTCAAGAGGGTTATCGCGTGGGTCAACTTGTGGCCATCAGCGACCACATCAACCTGATGGGATGGAACCCGCTGATCGGGCCAAACGAGCCGCGCTTCGCCGCCCGCGCCGGCACTGGCCTTCGCTTTACTGACATGACCGCTGCCTACTCCAAGCGGCTCCGCGCCCTGGCGAAAGAGGCGGCAATAGAAGAGGGATTCAAACTCGACGAAGGCGTCTATCTGGCCGTCAGCGGACCCAGCTACGAAACTCCCGCCGAGATCCGCGCATTCCGCGCCTTGGGCGCAACGCTGGTCGGCATGTCCACCGTGCCTGAGACCATCGTTGCCCGCCACATGGGCCTCGAAGTATTCGCCCTCAGTTGCGTCACCAACCTGGCCGCCGGTATGGGCGCTACGCCGCTCAGCCATCAGGAAGTTTTCGACGCTGGCCACCAGGTCGAGAGCCGCTTGGCCAAGTTGCTTGAGCGCCTTGTGCCCAGAATCGCAAAGCGGATGGAGCCGAATACGTGAGCTCTTCCGACTCGAGCCAGGCCGCGCCGCAAGCGCCAGATCAGCGCAGTGCGCGCCTTCCCTTTCCGCCCGTGGTGCTGGGAATTGCCGGCTGCTCGGGCTCGGGCAAAACCACCGTTGCCTGCGAATTGGCTCGGGCGCTCAATGGCACTCACTTCCATCTGGACAGCTACTACCGCGATCTCTCGCACCTGCCTCTGGCTGAGCGCGCCCTCGAGAATTTCGACGACCCTGCAATCATCGAGAGCCCTCTGCTGGCCGCACACATCGCAGCTCTTGCCAGGGGCGAAGCCATCGAACGGCCGCTCTACGACTTTGCCACCTTTTGCCGCATCCCCGGCCAAACCGAGACAGTTCGCTCTGGCCGCTTCCTGATTGTCGAAGGAATCTTTTCGCTCTATTACCCTGAGCTCTTGCCGCTCTACCATCTGCGCGTTTTTGTTGACACGCCCGACGAGCTCTGCTTCGAACGCCGGCTCAAGCGCGACATTGAGCAGCGCGGGCGCACGCCGGAGTCGGTTCGCCGCCAGTACGAAGCCACCGTCCGGCCAGCCTGTATCGCCTTCATCCGCCCCTCGGCAGCCAACGCCGACCTCATCGTGGATGGAACCTGCGCGCTCGACTGGAAGGTCGAGCAAATTATTTCCCAGTTGAACTCCCGCAGATTGTTGAGCTTCCCCGATTAGGCATTCTTTCCGCTGCCTTGCTCTCGTGCTTTCTCACGCGTTCCATGAGAAACTATCTCCTCAACTCTGTGTTCCAATGAGCAGGCGAGTATGATGGCGAGATTCATCGAATCCGCGAAGCGTAAAGTGGCCATATGGCTGCGCCAAGGCATCTCGCCCCAGCGGCTGGCGCTCACGCTCGCCCTCGGATTCGCCATTGGCTGCATCCCCGTAGTCGGCGTCACCAGTGGCGTTTGCTTCCTCGTTGCGGTCGCTCTGAAGCTCAACCTGCCTGCAATTCAGGCTGCAAACTGGGTCGCCATGCCCATGCAAGTGGCTCTGATTGTGCCGTTTGTACGAATCGGAAGACGGCTCTCAGGCTTCGGCTCCAGCCAGCCATTTGACGCTGGAGCCTTGCTGCACAGCTCTCCAACCGTGATCGTTGCACGGATGGGCAGCCTCACTGGCCAGGCCATGCTGGCGTGGTTCGTGGTCGCCATCCCAGCGGTGGCGCTGATAACGCTGATACTAACCAAAGTGCTGCGCCATGTTCCGGCAGTGGCCGAGTCACGCGGCTGAACCAGCTCTCACTTCTGCGCGTAAGGGTCGGGCACTGGATTCGCGCTTTCCAGCCAGGCGGTGTAAATCATATCGCGCAACATGCTTGCTCCCGCTCCCAGTCGCTCGGCGGTAAATTGCCGCGACTCTGGCGTTCCCGCGCCAACAAACCCACCCACTTTGTCGAGTTGATAGACCTTTTCCACATAGGACTTCGTGTTGCGCAGATAACCCACATACGCGTCGAACATATCGCCATCGATGGCCTTCGCCGGCGTCATCGTCGCCCGCACATCGGCCTCGTGCATATTGGCTTCAACGAATGGCCCTTCAAACTGCCAGTGAATCTGGTGACCTGTGTTGTAGCCGTTGGGGTTCGGTCCCGTCCAGCCGTTGAATTGAATGGTGACGTGAAGGGGTTGCGAGCCGTCGCCCACATAGTGGCCGAGCCAGCCAGCATAAAAAATGATCGCCTGCTCCACCGGTTGGGTGTCCACCTTCGCCGCAGAGAGCTTGCGGTACTCGCGCATGGCCGCCTTCATCCGCTCCCAAACCTCTTCAGTCTCCCAGGGCTGAAGGCCGATCTTTTCCGGCCGCTGACCGGCAGCAAAGACCTTCGCTTCAAAATCAAAACGGCGATGCGGCAACGGGCCCAGCGCATCGGCCAATTCCATGTCGATGAAGTGCTCAGGAGCTTGCGCGGCTGACAACTCCGGTTCGGCCTGCGAGCGCCAGCGGTCCGGCTCGGGGCCAAGATACTCGATCTCGGCAATTGCATCCTTGGAGCGCAGAAAGGCAGGTACGTCAGCCGGCAGCGTGCTCGCCGCCAGCTTGTTAATCATCTTATGGCCGCCGCTGCCCCACGCATGAGCCGCGGGAGGTTGAGCAAGAAAACAGATCAGCCCAGCTACAGCCAGAGCTGACAGAAAAAAACGATGTGTTCCAGATTTAAAGCGCATTGGGCAAGTATACCGCTGCCCCGTCAAGCCAGCTTTAATACCTGTAACCGCGATTGGGATCATAATCGAACTTCACAAGCCCATCCCGATAATCAATGTGGATGGTCAACTGATCCAGCGTGTTCGCTCCCAGAAATCCCGATATTTCCATCCCCACGTCCTTTGATATCCGCGAAGTGTCAATGGAAACGACGCTCTGCACCTTCTGGGAAACGTGCGCAAAATTAAAAGTGACTTCGTCGGCGGCGTAAACGTTCTCCACCTTCCCGTTGATTCCTTTCACATTGAACCCAAAGGAGGACCGAACCTTCGTCACCTCAGTGGCCGCTTCTGGAGAGATGGTCGTGGCCATAGCACCTGTGTCCAGTACGAATAGCCTGATTTTTTGACTATTGAGCGCTGCGGGCAGCATCAGCAGGTGCCCAACGCTATAAACGGGCGTGTAACTCTTCATCTCCGGCGAAATATAGCGGTCATGGGGGCCTTGAGCGCTCGATTTTTGAGCCGCCCCATTTTGCGATGGAGTCAATTCTCCTGGTTCGTCACGGTCCTCGTCGCTCGTTTTCAGAGAAGGCGCCGCAGCGGCCGCTTCTCCCGGGCGCGGCGGAAGTGGGCCAAGCAACAGCTTGCGCATGGGGTAGTCCAGCGTCACCAGAAAATGCGAAAACACATCCATCCCGATAAGACCGTCGACTTCATCCAGTCCGCTCTTCCTGTCGAGTACACGCACCGCACAATCCTGAAACTCCAGATTTCCAATGCGGATGGAGTCGGCATATGCGGTATAGCCGAGCTTGTCAGCCCGATCGCCCACACCGGACATCTGTGTTTTTGAAAAGGCCTTGAGGTGCGCGTGTTCAGCTACCGAATGAGAGACCACCAACCCGCCTGCGCCTGTATCGATCTCCAGCCGGGCATTATGCCCGTTCAGCTTCGCTTCCAGCCCAAAGGCGGCGATGTGCGTCGCATCATGCATGAACACCGCGAATGGAATCTCCGTAGACCCCGCCGGCGAAACGAGGTGGCAGGCCTTGTGCGGCTCGGCTGCCATCTTCTTCAGATTCTCGAGGTACAACCTCCAACGAAGCAGGTCTACCTCATCGTCACCTCTTGGAGCCGACAGGTATGCCTCTGTCTCAGCAATTCTCTCCTGCAATGTAAGAGTGTGAATCCACTCCCCGCGAATCTCCGGGTCTTCGGGATCAAGCTGATGCGCGATATCAAGTTCCTTGCGGCTCGTCGCAAAAAGCGAATTCATGTGCGCCAGATCAGCCCGCAGCAAATGGGTTCGCGGATTGCAGGGATCCAGCTTGGCAGCCTCAGCGGCAGAGTGATCAGCTATCCATGGCATTCCCTGGCGCAACTCCACCTCGCCGCGCAGTGTAATCAATGCCGCCGAGTTGGGCTGAATGGCCAGCGACGCCTTCACGGCATCCGCCGCGTCTTGAATTTTTTGCTCATGCAGCAGCGCATGAACCAACCCCGTGGTCAGTTGCGCATCGCCCGGATGGCTGCGTAACCCTCCGCGGTAAAGAATGGCCGCCTGCTCATACTCGGCCCCGAGCAACGCCATGTCGGCCAGGCTGGGCGCGGGATGCTTTTGCACACTGCAACTGACCGCAAACAGGCTCGTCCCCGGAAGCCATAGGACGGCAATCAACAGCGCGGCCCGCAAAATCGCTCTCGCCAATAAAACTCGTCCCGCCATTCCTGCTCCATTTTCCCTACGGTCAAAAGCATACCAATATGCTGTCATCTTGAGCGACCGGACCCTGAGCTTGTCGAAGGGGAAGGGAGTCGAAGGACCTGCATTTCCCATCTTAGTTCTTCACCGCGCCGCTTCCACACTCCTCCCCGCCAATGCACTAGACTCAAACCGTGGGCTTTTCAGATTTTCTCGGCAACCCGGCCACCGTCACGCATCTACGCGAAAGCATCCGCGCCGATCGTTTTCCCCAGTCGCTCATCCTGGCCGGGCCGCGCGGCGCGGGCAAGTACACCCTCGCGCTGATGCTAGCCAAGGCCGTCAATTGCCTCCAACCCACAGAATCTGAGGGCTTGCCCGACTTCTGCGGCGCGTGCTCTAACTGCACTCGCATCAACGACTCCGCTGACCTTGAAGCCCGCGTTGCCGAGGCTGTCGCCGCCCGCGAGGAGATGCGCGACACGGACAAGCGCGAGACCCGCATCCTCATCCAGACGCACCCCGACGTGCTCATCGTCCCGCCCGACCCGCCGCAACTGCTCATCAAGCTCGGCCAGGTTCGCCAGGCCATTCACGTGGCCTACTACCGACCGCCGGTCGAGGCAAAGCGCACCTTCACCATCTTCACCTCGTCCGCTTTTATGAAAGAGGCGGCCAACTCCCTGCTCAAGCTGCTCGAAGAACCGCCCACGCACACCTCGCTCGTCTTGCTCACGGAAAATCCGCAGGAGCTTCTGCCAACCATCCGCTCCCGCGCCGTGGTTCATCGCCTCGGCGCCATTCCCTCTACCGATCTCGAATCCCTGCTCGCAAGGCGTCGTCCGCTGCTCAAGTCCTCTGACCGCGCTCTCACCGCGCGCCTCGCCGAAGGAGCCGTGGGCCGCGCTCTCACCCTCGACCTCGGCGTTTATCTCACCAGCCGCCAGGACGCCCTCATCCTGCTCCGCACAGCTCTGCGTGAGCCCGACTATTCGACGCTCTTCCACGCCACAGAGAGCTACCGCGCCGGCGCCGACGGACAGGAGAAGACCGTCAACCTGCTTCGCGCTCTCGGCAGCCTCATCGAAGACCTGCTGCTTATCGTGGCTGGGACACCGCAGCTCATCCGCAATCTCGACATCGAAGCAGAACTCGCTCGCCTTGCGCAGGACGTAAGTGTAGACTGGATTGACTCAGCCGCCTATGCCCTGGTCCAGGTCGAACAGGGCATGAGACGCAATTTGCTCCGTTCCATCTCGCTCGACGCCATGGCCCTCAGCCTCGACCGCAACGGCTGATCAGGTCCATAATGATGAGACCACTCTAGAGCTGTTATCCGGAGCGCAGCGTCAAGTGTCTGGTTGTCATCCTGAGCGACCGGAGCGCACCGGGGTTCCCGGCGACAGGTCTTCGTCGCTGGGGTGGAGAGCAGGGAGTCGAAGGACCTGCATCTTGTCTTTGAAGTTCAGTTGTTTGGCCCTGAGTCAACTAGAAACCGTCTTCCCTTGGAGGACTTCAATTTATGACCACCGAACCAACTCAACCCCGCGCCCGCTCCCAGGCGTACCTGCGCAACCGGTCAGCTACCATTGCTCCCTTCCGTCTGGCAGCCTATGGCTTCGGCCAGAGCCACGAACAGGACACTCCCCAGCAACAGGCTGAACTTTTTTATTTGCAAAAACAGATTCAGGCGCAGACCCCCATGGTCGTCGTTCTCGAAGATGGGGAACAGGTTGAAGGCTGCATCGAGTGGTATGACCGCAGTGCCCTCAAACTCCGAAGCCGCCAGAAGACTCTCGTATACAAATCCGCCATTAAGTACATGTACAAGCTCGGCGACCAGGGGCAATAAAGCTCAGAAAATAGGGATCAGGGATTAGGGATTAGGATGGGTGCCCCATCCATTCGCGTTCTTTGCGAATGGGTGGATAGCACAAACCTGATGGCTCGCTGACAGGCTGACTCGCTAACTTGCTGACTTGCGGTTCCCTGCTTTTACCAACCGGTCCCGAATCGCCGCGCCAATCCCCTCAACCGGCGGCATCGGGCACAGAATCACCGTGCAGCCCGCATCGTCCAGCGCGCGCAGACCCGCGTAAAGCCCCCGCGCCATCTCCTCCGGAGCCGCCCAGCGTCCCCATGCGACCACGGCTGCCGCTCCAGCCGGCGCGGCAACTTCAACCGGAAGCATAACCCCCACCCGCTCGCCAACCAAGTCCCGCGCCGCCTCTGACAATTTCGCACCCAGCTCCGCCAGCTCGCCCTCAATCAGCACCAGCCACGCCCTGGGCGCATAATGCCGCAACCCCACTCCCGGCGAAGGCAACGCCGCGCGCGGCTCTGCTTCCAGCACCGCGCTGCCGCTAAAATTCTCCACCGCTCCGGCAATGTTTCGAATCTGTACACTCGTCACCGCTCCCGGACGGTAAATCATCATCGGGCTCTGGCAGGGGTCCAACACCGTGGACTCGACGCCGTGCTCGGTTGGCCCCGCGTCCAGCACCGCATCGATGCGCCCATCCAGATCCGCAAGCACATGCGCTCCCGTCGTCGGGCTCGTGTGCCCAAAAAGATTCGCGCTCGGAGCAGCCACTGGAATACCGGCCCGTCGAATCAATTCCAACGCGACGGGATGCGCCGGCATCCGCACTCCCACCAGCGGCCGCCCCGCCGTCACCGCATCCGGCACCGCCGAAGTGCGTGGCAGCAACAGCGTCAGCGGCCCCGGCCAAAAAGCTTTCATCAGCTTGCGTGCTGAATCGGGAACATCCCGCACTAATCCGTGAAGCATTTCCTCATCGGCCACATGCACAATCACGGGATCCCACGACGGGCGCTCCTTGGCTTCGAAGATCCGTCCCACAGCAGCCGCGTCCAGAGCATTTGCGCCCAGCCCGTACACCGTCTCCGTCGGCAGCGCCACCATTCCTCCGGCGCGCAAAATCTTCGCCGCCCGGTCCAGTGCCCTCACGGCCTCGGAGCTCTTCAGGCTTGCCGGGTCCACCACCAATCGCAATGTCTTCATCTCTTTCATTGTCGCCTCTTCGCCCCGCCTCCGTCCTCTGCCGTATACTCACTGCTGACCATGCCCGTAGAAACCGAGATCAAATTCCGCGTAGACGATGTTGCCGGCCTCATTCAGCGCCTCGAAGCCGCCAGCTTCCGTCTGCAAACTCCGCGCGCCTTCGAGAGCAATGTTTTATACGACACGCCTGATCGCCAGATGCGCACGCGCACCGAGATTTTGCGAATACGCGACTATGCCGGCCGCTGGACCGTCACCCACAAACGCCTGCCTGAAGTGGGTCCCGGCGAAGACACCCACAAGCACCGCATCGAAACCGAGACTGAGGTCGCAGATGGGAATGCGGTGGCGGAGATCTTCCTTTCGCTTGGCCTCGTTCCCGCCTTCCGCTACGAGAAATGGCGTGCCGAGTGGACCGACGGCGAAGGCCATTGCGTGGTCGATGAAACCCCCATCGGCAACTATGCCGAGCTCGAAGGCCCCGCAAAATGGATCGACCGCACAGCCGCGCGCCTGGGCGTCGCGCCAGCGCAATACATTACCCTCAGCTACGGCCGCCTATTTGAACTCTGGCGCGACGAGCACCACTCCACCGTACAGGACCTCACCTTCACCGCCGTTTCCGAGCCCAGTTGATCAAAACCTCCGCCACTCCGTTCCAGCCTGCGCTAACGAGCACCCCTTGGTAATCAGATTTTCTAAACGAATTAAAGATGGCTTCCTCTGCGCCGATAACCTCAATGAGCAGTTAAAAACGTTGAGGTGCCCCAATGAACAATAAGAGTTTTGCATTTCACCCGATTTGGTCGCGGCTTACCGCTCTGTGTCTGGTGCAGGTGGCGGTGCTCGGCCTTATGATCGCGCTGGCAATGCCCGCCAGTGCGGCTGACGGGCGCGCTATCAAATCACGAAACCCACCGGTTTATCCCGAGATTGCCAGGCGCATGAGAGTGAGCGGCATCGTTCGACTATCGGTCACGGTGAACGCAGAAGGCAAAGTGACTGACGTGAAACCGCTCAGCGGGAACACTATGCTCTCAACCGCCGCTGCGGAAGCCGTGCGCAGATGGCGATTCGAACCCGGAAGCGAATCCACAGAGGAGATAGCGATCAACTTCAACCTCCAATAGTCAGAGCCATCTTTCTCCGAGCAGAAGGGCGGCGGCAAGTCAGGGAAGCTCTGATTAAGTCGATGTTTTGAAAGGGCACGAATTTAAAGCCTGCCCTGAGCGAAGTCGAAGGGTGCCAGAAAGGCTGCAAAATCAACGCGAGCTTTAGGCCCTGAGCGAATGTTTGTCTGACAGCATAAACATAATCAAGGCTTCTCTAAGGGCGGGAAGCGCCGCTACTTCCCCGCCCCGTGGCATTTCTTGTATTTTTTCCCGCTCCCGCAAGGGCAGGGATCGTTGCGTCCCACCTTCTCGCCTGTCCGCCGCTGCATCGGCTGGCTCGCGTCTCCGCCTGACCTGCTCGCCGCTTCCAGTTCCCGCTCCTTCTTGCGCCGGAACTCCTTCTCCAACGCGTCGATAGTTGTCGCAGCCTGCCGCGTGTGAATCGAAATCTCTCTTGGCTCCGCATCCAGCGTCACAGGATGTGCAGCGCTGGCCACCGGAGGCGCAGCGGGAACCGTTCGATTCATGCGCGGTGGCCCATCCATCGGTTCACCGTCCTGTCCGATGATCTGCATCCGGAAGAGGAACCGCACCGTGTCTTCCTGGAACTTCAGCATCATCGCCTCAAACATGTCGTAGGACTCCCGCTTGTATTCCACCAACGGGTCGCGTTGCGCATAGCCGCGCAGCCCTATTCCCTCTTTCAGGTGGTCCATTGACAACAGGTGATCCTTCCACAGCCCGTCAATCACGCTCAGCATCACCATCCGTTCGTGGTACCGCATGGTCGCCGAACTCAGAATTTTCTCCTTGCCCTCGTACTGTTCCTTCAGCTTCTCGAAGATCGTCTCGCCCAGCTCATGCCGGCTCATCTCATGCAGCTTGATTCCGGTGGCCCCGATATTCAGCGAAGCGTATGCCAGCCCGAAATGATCGACAAGCTTGGCTTCGAGTCCCTTCATGTTCCATTGGTCGGGACGCACCTTCTCGGCGGCAAACTCGTCCAGCAGGTTGCTCAAAATCCCGCCGACATAATCT
>JBAPYY010000864.1:0-1739 GCA_049284975.1 Occallatibacter sp. | reverse complement strand
GATGTATCTTCTTCATAAATCGGCCAAGTTCCGGAGCGAACTCTTGGGCAACGTTCTGAGCAGCTATGCCTCCGAACGCGATTGCAGATCTCTGTCCTGCATGGGTTAGATTGTCAAAGCCCGCGGGTAGGTATGCGTTACCAATAAAGCCACCAGCCGCTGCGCCTGTAAAGTTCGAGATAGCGATTGTGGTATGCCCCCCATCTGTTCGATCGACGAAGGAGAAGACGATAGCGTGGCCCAAGCGCACAGGAAACGAGTTGCTTTCAGAACGCCGATAGCGAGGGTCTTCATGCAGCAGAACAGAAGCCGTGAAGCGCCCGATGCCTTCAGCTCCGTTGCGGGCAAAACTGTCTCCGTAGAGCCGCCCGAATGCTTCGGCTCCACCGTGCCATTCTGGAGGGTAGTGGCTGGGAGGGTTCGCCATGAATATTCCTGCCTCGAAAGCGTTCGTGAAAATGCTGCGAGGACCGAACTCAGGCTCCACCAGATATTTGAACTTGTCTCCGATGGTCATATTCCGACTAAACGGTGGTGTCTGGAATGGGATGCTTGGCTGAGGGCTTTGCTGAGGCATTGGGGATGCAGACGGAGCGTCGGGAAGGCCTGCTCCTCCGGGTGCGTCAGTGGAAATGCTCGCAGAAGCTGTCTGAGCTTGCGTCTGTAAAACAGATCCCATTGAAAGAATGACCACTGCGACCAGCAGCTTCGAAGCAGAAGGAATGAACGTCTTTTGCAAGAGGAGCAGCGAGGTCGATTCTGTGCTGCTGGATCGATTCCAGAATAATTCCGTCAAACTTATGCCTGCATGTTTCATATTGCCTCCGACATTTGAGGTTGTATTTCGTCCTGCTACCCGACCTGCAAAGACGGTGAAATTCGTGTCAAGTTCGGTCGGCCGATTTGGGTGTGCATTGGCCGATTCCGACACATTCTTTGTGAGCGTTTTCCCGAGGAACTCCTAGAGCACTGCCTGGCCCGATCTTCCCGCGATGCCGAGAATGGACACCTGAGGCGGAACTGAAACATGACAGGAAGCAGTTCGACTAAGCTGCTCCCTGTCATTGCATGTTGATTACTCCAGAAGGCTAGTGGTCGGACTTGTTACTCCTGTCCTCATGTCCGTCGTTGGCCGCGCCCTCTCATCGACGCGCATCAAGATTGGGGTATTAACCGGGAGGTTCACATTCAGACCTTTGGCCATGAAAGCCTCGTACGTTTGTTTCGCCGCGCCAAGGTAGCCGAAGCCAGTTGCTGTTCCTGCCGACGCCTGAGCCGCGCCGGCACCCAATAGGCCGAACCCTCCGTACCCTACTGATCCTCTTACGAGGGCGGTATTATTGAGGCTTGGATCGGCAGTTGCCATCGCCGGACTCATAAAAGACAGAGGCGCGCTCAGTTGATCCAGGCGCGACGTCGTTCCCTTCAAGTCGCCTTCCTCACCAACAGCAAGCCTTCCACCCCCTGCGACCTGGACCGCAGCAACAGTCGCACTCAACTCACTCGTTGTTCCGTCAGGTGTTTGGGCCGAATGAAAGGAGAAAAGGAGCCCGCCGTTCTTCTTCATCCTATGAGCCGAAGAAGCTTTGCTAACGGCGCCTTCAAGCTTCGTTCCTTCCGGATAGAGAAGGGTGCGATCCGAATTGTAGTAAGGCTGTGAGACCACCGCGCTAATAGGAGTGCCAGCAGCGATCATCTCTGAGTTCAAGGCCGTCTGGAGGCGCAGGTGAAGATAGTTG
>JBAPYY010000863.1:0-2142 GCA_049284975.1 Occallatibacter sp. | reverse complement strand
ATCGCCTCCCGCGCAATCTCAGGAGCGGCTTTCTCCGCCTCGATCACCTTGCGTCGCAGGTGCGCCCAGCATCCTGCACGCGTGATCTCGTTGCCCGCAACGACGCCGTTGTAGCCGCCGTAAGCGTCTGCAAGAAGAACCTGCCGGTAATCCTTCAGGAAATACTTCGGTCCGTCGCGTCCCCGATTCAAGGTAAAGTCGAAGACGTTGTATGGATTGCTGTCATCGCCAACATAGACCCACATGCGAGCGTTGGCGGTCTTGCCTTTGCTCAACATGGGCATGATCGTATCGTCGGTGGCCACCACGTGCGAGGCTCGCACTCGCTCCGCCATCAGTTCCCACAGTGGTTCGGCCAGATCGGCCATGTCTCCGCACCACACCGATTGCGTGGCTCGCGAGATCTCAAATCCTTGCCGTGCGAAGATGTCTTCGAGTCGATATAAAGGTACATAATCTGAAAATTTGCTGGTAGCGATGTACGCCAGAAGTCCCGGCCCGGCCATGCCCTTGTCGATCGCCATCTCCGGCTTGGCTGCCGTCTCCATCTGCGGGTTATTGCCGTTGCTCTCGCAGCCCGCGCAGGCATACTTGCAGCGCAAATGATGGATCCGCACGAAGTGGCCGGGAAGATATTCCACCTGCCAGCTTTCGTCCGTGCCGATCTGCTTGCGCTCGATGCCGCAGCAGGGGCAGGCCCGTTCGGCCGCGCTCAACTCATGCAACTGAGTAGTTACGGGAAGGTTTTCGAAGTTAGCAAGATTGCGTCGGCCCCTGCGCCGCTTCAAGCGCCGAAGCTCTTCCGCCGCTTCGGTGCGCGGTGGAAGATCATCCGGATTGACCGGCTTCAGATCCATCTCCTCGGCGAAGTTCAGCAGCATCTGCGCCAGATCGCCGGACGATTGCAGATGATCGGCGCGCGGTCCGTAGTACCACCTGCGATATCGATCCAACTCCAACTGCAAGCGAAGATTTTCAACGTGCAGATCGCTGGCACGCTTGCTCTGCTCTTCGGCACGCTTGCTCTGCTCTTCGGCAAGCCTGGTCTGCTCTTTGGCAAGCCTGGTCTGCTCTTTGGCAAGTTGACTCTGCTTGTCACGTTCATCCATCAGCGCGGCCAGCATGGCTTTCAGCGCCTGGCTGTCATCGGGAAGAGCGTCAAGATTGGCTTCGTTATTCACTCACTTATTCGATGCAAGTGAGGCGTCGCAAGTTACATCAAGCTATAACTCTTTGCATGTTATTTTTGTTAGTTTCGGCTCCGCGTTCATAGCGCGGAACGCGCTTCAGCTTCGACATATCGATCCCATCCAGAATCATCGCTAACTCGCTCGCTCGAAGCTCCACACAACGTCTTCCGGCGTCCATCCGCGGAAGCTTGAATACTCCGCCTTCGAGACGCTTGTACCATAAAATAAATCCGTCGCGGTCCCACGAAAGGATCTTCAACCGATCGCTCCGGCGCGAGCGGAAAACGAACAAATGACCACTGAGAGGATCCTGCCCGATGACCGACTTCACTCGCTCCGCAAGCCGGTCAAATCCGCAGCGCATGTCCGTCGCCTCGGTTGCCAACCAGATGCGCGGTCCCTGCGCGCTATCCAACGCATGCAAACTCGGCAGCCCGATCATCACTCGGTCTCAAGCACAGCCAGCAGAGAACGCAAGTGACTCGAATCGAATCCCGGTTCGACAACAAGGCTGCGACCACTGTTGAGCCGAACCTCAATCGCTGGATGATGTCCCGGCGCCGCCTTCCCTTGCTTGCTCGGCTGCTCCACTTTCACTTCTACAAACTTCGCCGCTTCACCTTCGCGAAGCCGCTTCTTCCAATCGTAGAACTGCGCAGCACGAATCCCGCGGTCACGACAGAATGCGGCCACCGTTTGCCCGCTTGAATGCTGCTCCAAAACCAGACCACGCCACTTCTCCCTATGCTCCGTGATGCTTTGCCTCATTACACAAATATGCCGCACAACCCCACGCAAACCAAGATGTGGTTTACAGAGCGCTCACATTTGTTCTGTGTTCTGCATTGCAGTCGATTGATGCAGACAATGGACGCGCTCAAGAGCGCAGTGGGAGGCGATTTGATCACGATAAGGCTTTACTCGGAGGCTTCAAATATGAACACACACAGTA
>JBAPYY010000862.1:0-1733 GCA_049284975.1 Occallatibacter sp. | reverse complement strand
TTCCGAGTTCTGCTCTTCGAGGTTGAGCACACTGATGCGAGCGCCCAAAGCGGTCAGCACGTCCAGCAACGCGGCGCGCGTGGGGTTCAGACCCAACGCGTCCAGCACCAAGCTTGATCCAGGAAACAAGGCCGCCGCGCAGAGAAAGAACGCTGCCGAGGAAATGTCTCCCGGCACGGAGGCTTCGATACTGTGGAGTGTCTGCGGACCCGTAATGGATACCGAATCAAGCGTGCGCGTCAGTTTGGCGCCAAATGCACGTAATGCCAGTTCGCTGTGATCGCGGGTGCGCACAGCCTCGCGCACCGTGGTCGTTCCAGCGGTCTGCAAACCGGCCAGCAGAATACAGGTCTTCACCTGCGCGCTGGGAACTGGAGTGGTGTATTCGATTGCGTTCAACGGCCCGCCTTCGATATGCAACGGCGCATGGCCCTCGGTGAGCTTGAGCCAAGCGCCCATCGCTGCCAAAGGCTCGCGAATCCGCTCCATCGGCCGGCGCGAGAGCGATTCGTCGCCCACCAACGTGAAGCTGCCTTCCTGCGGTGCAAGCAGGCCGGAGATCATGCGCATTGTCGAGCCGGAGTTGCCGCAATCCAGTGGCGCGCTGGCCGGCGTAACGCGCCCGCCAACACCCGCCACTTCCACCAAGTTGCCTTCGAGCCGGCGCACTTTCGCTCCCAGAGCTTCCATGCACAAAAGCGTCGAGGCGCAATCGGCGCCGGTAGAAAAATTGGCAAAGCGCGAGGTGCCTTCAGCAAACGCGGCCAACATTCCGTAGCGGTGGCTGATGGATTTATCGCCGGGCAGGCGCAGGCTGCCGTATACATTCTTTGCAGGACGAATGATGCGTTCAGTTTGCAAGGCGGCTCCGGGGCGTTGGCTCTATCCAAGTTTAGCAATGAAAGATGAACGGGCTAGTCCGTCGCTCCTATTTCCTGTTTCCAGCTCTTTCAGCGCACCTTCAGAACAATGATCGTCTCATCATCAAAGCGCTCCTGCTCACCCTGAAAGCGGGTGACATCGGCGAGAATGGCATCGGCAATCTGCTGTGGGGAGTGGTCGCGCTGGCCGCATAAGATTCCGGCCAGCCGATCGTGGCCATACATTTCGCCCTCTGCATCTTCCGCGTCCAGAATTCCGTCCGATACAAAAACGATGACGTCGCCCGGTTCTGTGGCCACGTTTAGCTCATCGTAGGTCACATTGGGAAACAGACCCAGCGGAAAGCCTTCGGCTTGCACTGTCAAGGACTGCCCGTGGTGGCAGAGGACAGGCTGCACAGCGCCCGAGTTGGCCACGTGCAAGGTTCGGCTTTCATCGTTCCATAAAGCAAACAGCATGGTTACGTATTGCGATTCGAGCTTCCGCTCCTGGAGCGCGTCGTTCAGCTGGGCCAGCATCCTGGCCGGCTCCGGCCGATGTTGCGCTGCCGACCGCATGATGCCGCTGGCCAACGCGGCAAACAGGGCTGCCGGAGCGGCCTTGCCGCTCACGTCGCCGAGCACGATGGCGGTGCGGCCGGGGCCGTAGTCCACAAAGTCGTAGAGGTCGCCGCCGATGGTGCGCGCGGGCAGAAAGAGCACCGCCATTTCGGCGTTGGACAACGTCGGTGCTGAGGCCGGCAGCAGCCTCAGTTGCACTTCGCGCGCCATGGAGATGTCGAGTTCCAGTTGCTGCTCCTGTAAGCGCACTTCCTGGTAGAGCCGCGCATTTTCGATGGCGATGGCCACCTG
>JBAPYY010000861.1:0-5903 GCA_049284975.1 Occallatibacter sp. | reverse complement strand
GCGTGGAGGGGCGCAACATTCAGGACTATAACATTTACACAGCCAGCACGGCGGTCTTGAATACGGTCACCGGCCTTTACTTCATTCCCACAGAAAGCAACGGCATCACCATCATTCCGCAAACGGGCTCAGTCTTCGCTCCGTCTACGCGTATTGAAGTTGCCCCGCGCGTCGATCTGCAGTTGGGGCAGAAGAACACGCTCACTATGCGCTATCAATTTGAGCGCAGCAGCTCAAGCGGAAGCCTGGGCTCAACATCCTTGCCCGCACAGGCCACGGCCGGGACTTCATCGGAAAACTCGTTTCAACTGATGGATTCCCAGATCATCAACGACCACATCGTCAACGAGACTCGTTTTCAATACCGGCGTTCTATCTCTACTACGACACCAGCCAGCACGATACCAATGGTGGGAGTTGCAGGCGATTTCTCTGGCGGCGGTAACAGCGTCCAGTTCGATAACAATCATACCGATCACCTGGAGTTGCAAAATATAACCACCATGTCGGCCGGCGCGCACGCCATCAAGTTCGGCACATGGATGCGCGACAATCGCGACGCCGACGCGACCAACGCAAACTACAACGGCAGCTTCAGCTTCCCTTCGCTGCAGGCCTACGCAGCCACGCTGAACGGCATTGCTCAGGGAGAGACGTTTGCGCAAATAGCGGCTGCCTGCCCGACCACGCAGACCGGCGGGTGCCTGCCAAACAACTTGACTTACACAACTGGCAAAGAGGGTTTCCTTGCCAACGTATTCGATGCTGCCTTGTTTTTTCAGGACGACTGGAAGTACAATCCGTTCCTGACACTCTCCGGCGGCTTGCGCTGGGAGGCCCAGAATCACACGGCGGACCATAGCGACCTGGGCCCTCGTGTTGCCTTTGCATACGCCCTCGATGGGCACAAGGACAAAAAGCAAGCCAAGACGGTTCTGCGCGGGGGATACGGATTCTTCTTTGACCGCTTTCAGGCGACAAGTCTGATGTCGCTCGAGCAGTTCAACGGTACTGCCAATAGCCAGACACAAATCAGCATCACCAACCCGACCTGTTTCAATGCCACCAGCCTGAACAACATCACCAACTTCCCCGCCGCGTGCGGCACGGGAGCAACCGCCGCGCCAGAAATCTATCAGATCGATCCCAGTTATCGCTCCCCCACCATGGAGCAGTTTGGAACCAGCCTCGAGCGGCAGGCGACCAAAACCACGACCCTGACCCTCACTTATCTGCATTCCTACGGCGTGCACCAGATGGTTACGCGCGACTCGAATGCTTATTTACCTGGCGACTATATCTACGGTCAACCGCCAACGATTCTCGCTCCGCGGCCTAATCCCAATTTAGGTATCGTGAAAGAGTTTGACCCCGAGGCCATCTTCAAGCAGAACCAAGTCATCGTGAATATCAATGCTAACTTCTCGCCAAAACTGAGCCTGATGGGCTTCTATAACATGAACTACGTCAAGTCCGACACCGGGACCGCATCGAACTCTTATAACTTGATGCAGGATTACGGCCGCGCCAGTTGGGCCTCGCGCAACATGGTCTTCCTCATGGGCAAATACGTCGCGCCATGGGGCATCACGTTCAACCCATTTCTGATTGCACAGTCAGGCAAGCCATACAACATCACCACTAACAACGACCTGACCGGCGACAGTTTCTTCAATGATCGCCCGTCATTCGCAAGCACATCGTCGATCGCCAGCGATGTAGTCGAAACTAATCTCGGCAACTTTGACACAGTTCCGCAGCCAGGGGAAACTCTCATTCCCTCGAACTTCGCCAATGGTCCCGCCGCAATTGCAGTTAATCTGCGCGTAAGCCGTTCGCTTGGCATTGGCCCAAAGGTGGCGTCAACAAACGGTGCGGGCGGACCACCTCGCGGAGGAGGGCCGGGCGGCGGTGGGCGCGGCTTTGGACCTAATCCATTTGGCGGCGTGGGCGGTGGCCGAGGCATGTTTGGCCCCACTGACACAGGGCACAAGTACAATCTGACATTCAGTGTCCAGGCGTTGAACCTGTTCAATGACATTAACTATGGGACACCTTCTGGAAACTTGATTCCAACTCTGCTTGATGCCGCTACGCAACAATATGGTCCAGGCAGCCGGTTTGGAGAATCAACGAGTCTCGCCCACGGCATTTTCTCTTCGCCTACAAGTTCAGCGTCCCGACGCATCTTCTTTCAGGCCGCATTCACTTTCTGAGAGCGTAACAGGAACATGCAAAAGGCCGGGGCGCATTGCTCCGGCCTTTTCGCTTTTGTCTACTCTGCTGGCCTGACGGTAGCCGGAGCGGAATCGGCGGCAAATGCATCGGTAAGCGAGATAACCTTTAACTGCGCTTTTATATCATCGAGCGAAGCCTTGCTGTTGGCGGAGATTTCGATTGTCTCGCCGGGCAACAGGTCAAAGTAATTATCTGAAAGTTGCACGTCAAGACTGCCGAACGAGAGATATACGCTGCGTGCAAGCACCGGGGAAGTTACGCGAATCTTATAGATTCCATTAGCTCCCGCCGTTTCCACTTTCAGTTGGGCCGGCTTCAAATGCACGCCCTTGACCGGAGCGAGATAGGCCAGATTACGCGAGATCTGCGTATTGCCCTCCGTTAACTCAGCGACGACAAATACCCGCGAAGTATCTTGCGCGCCGGCGTCGGCAAGTTTCTTGAGCGGCCAATCGAGATAGACCTTGCTCGTGAGCGGCGAAATATCAACCGAGTTGGTCTCTTCCAGCAGGACCTTGCCGTCAAAGTCCATAAGCCGCACGCGCAACGTAGCGGGTTCGGCCTTCGTCTTGTCGGAAACGATGTAGACCTTCAGTGCTCCGTCTTCGACATGCGGAGAAACAAGAACGGGCTCATAGAAGCGCCGCGCATAATATTGCAGCGCCTTCCAACGACCGTAGTAGTCGATGCTCGACCACGACGCCACCGGCCAGCAATCGTTCAACTGCCAGAAGATGGATCCCATGGTCTCAGGCCGCGAACGGCGGAAGTGCTCTGCGCCAATCTTGATGCCCTCGGCCTGCAAGACCTGGCTGACGTAAAGGAAACTGGCGAAATCCTTCGGCTCGGAATAGTCCCTGAGCAGATAGTCGTGAATGATGGAATTGCCTTCGTTGTTCTTCTGGTGCGCCAGCATCACCGGAGTAAAGATTCCTGTGCGGTCCTCAGGCTCAGTAAAGCTCTCTACCGTGCGCATCTCCGGGAATGACTGGAACCCATATTCGGTGACGAAGCGCGAGTGATGCGTTTCGTATGTCGAGAACGGCACGCGCCCGTGCCATACGTCCCAGACGTGATCGTCCCCTGTGTGATAAGAATCCGACACCGGTTCATAGTCTGCACTCGGCGAACTAGGCCAGTAGGGCGTTTCGGGATCGAGCCGTGCCACTACGCGAGGCAGAATGCCGCTGAACTCAGTGAGGTAATCCTGCCACATTTGATACCTCACATCCGCAGGCAAGTTTACCCTCGGGCCCCAATTCAATGCCTCCTCGGTCTCATTGTTGCCGGACCAAATCACGATGCTGGGATGGTTGCGCAACCGGCGCACTTGGTCCTCGGCTTCGGCTTCGATGTTCAGCTTGAATGCGTAAGTGCCCGGCTGCCAGTCATTGCCGAACATGAAGTCTTGCCAAACCATGATCCCCAACTCGTCGCAAATCGAATAGAACTCTTCCGTCTCGTAGTAGCCGCCGCCCCAGTGGCGAATCATATTCATATTTGCGTCGCGGGCCGATTCTAGAATGCGGCGATAATCGGCGGTCGTCACGCGATTGGGAAAGCTGTCAAAGGGAATCACGTCTGCTCCCTTGGCGAAGACAGGGATGCCGTTGACCACAAACTCAAAAGAGCGGCCCCATTTATCCAGCTCTCGATGAAGCACGACAGAGCGCAGGCCGGCTTTGACCGTGCGAGATTCGGCTGACTGGCTTCCGGTGCCCGCTTGCGCAGTAAATTCGTAAAGAGGATGGTCGCCGTAGCCTGCCGGGTACCATAGCTTCGGCTTCTGAATCTCGATAGGCAGGTCGATGACGTTGCGGCCTGCGTGTACGCTGACCGTCCTAGTCAGGATCACCGGCTTGCCATCGTCAGAATACTGCACGCTTACTTTAGCTGGGCCAGCGACGGCGGCCTCGACTTCAACCTCTGCGTCGAGGTGCGCCACTTCCCTGCTCACATCGCGCTGGCGGATTGCGAAATCAGCAATGCGAATTTTGTCCCACGCTTCGATTCGCACTGGCTTCCAAATACCGCTCGTCACAAATCGTGGACCCCAGTCCCATCCGTATTCATATGCGGGCTTGCGCAGGTAAGTCTTCGCCTCGGTCTTGGTCTTCGGCTGCCAGGGATCAGTGGCGGCTGCCTCGGCAGCGGCCTTCAGCGGCGATGGAAATACAACGTACAGCGCATTTTTTCCTGCGTGCAGACGAGCTTTGGCGGGCACGCGCCATACTCGAAAGCTGTTGCCGGCCACAAGCACCTGCACGCCATTCACGGAGACTTGGGCCGCTCCGTCGAGGCCGTCAAAAACCAGATCGACATGGGAGCGGGCAAGCAGGGCCGGCGTAACCTCGAAGCTCAGCCGGTATTCCCAGCTTTCTTTCTCGATCCACTGCAATTTAGACTCGTTGTCGCGATAGAAGGGATCGGGAATCTTCTTGTTGGCCAGCAAATCCAGATGCACGTCGCCGGGGACAGCAGCCGGAAGCCAGCCGTTCTCGCTCGGTTGCGGATTAACCGTAATCTGTCGGAACTGCCATCCGTGATCGAGCGCCACCACTGCATTCTGCGCGAGTTTTGATTGCGCCTGTGCCATCTCAGTCCCCATACTCACGGCCGATGCCAATATTGCGCAGAATACCACTCGACGAACGGCAATTGTGGATCGCATGCAACCTCCTCCAGGCTCTCCGCTGAATCGATTGACAGAAGCGGAAAGGCTACTGATGAAATCGTTCATTAGCGTATCACGAAGCCCCGGCAACGCCAGAAAAGAGGGTCTCCGACGAGCACCAAAACTCCAGGGCACACAGACCAAATCAGCGACGGTGCACCACCATCGTCTTGTAAAGTGATTCCCACTCGTCCGCTTTGGCGTCAATTGTAAACTCGCTATGGATACGCGCGCGCGCCGCGCGCCCTAGAGAGCAACGCGCCTGCGGCGTGGTCTGCATTAACGTAAGCATCGCCTGCGCAAGAGCGTCAGGGGCTTTGGCTGGCACCATCATTCCGCACTCGCCCAAAAGCTCGCGCACTCCACCGACATCAGTGGCCACAACCGGCTTTTCCATGGCCATCGCCTCGCCAACGGCCAGCGGCATTCCCTCCCACGCCGAAGCCGACACAACGGCATCCGCGGCGTCCAGCAGCGCAGGTATGTCGCGGCGCAAACCGAGCCAGCGCACAATAGCCTCCACGCCCAACTCAGCTGTCAGGGCTTGAACGGCTGCGAATCCGGTCATAGACGGCTCTCCCGCAACCCAAAGTCGAGCGGCAGGGCTGGCCGCGTGAACGTGCGAAAACGCGCGCAGCAGGTTCGGATAGTCCTTGGCGGGCACGATGCGCCCAACCGCCAGCCAGACAAACCCGTCGCTCACTCGCATTTGCGCTCGCGCAGAGGCACGTCGCTCGGCGCTGGGCGCAAACTCAGCAGTGTCTATTCCATTGGTGACGACTGAACATTTGTGCGCCGGAACTGCTTTGAGGCGCATGTATCGAGCAGCTCCCGCCTGACTCACGGTAACCGTGCGGCTGCTGAGGAAATCTGAGAGCCGGTAGGCCAACATACGCGGCCACGCGCCCTCGTAGACGCTGTGAATCGTGGAGAGAACAGACGTTGTCGGAAAAGAAATCTTGAGCAGCCGTGCAGCGATATTGGCTGGATA
>JBAPYY010000860.1:0-7031 GCA_049284975.1 Occallatibacter sp. | reverse complement strand
GGTCTTTGGAGTTCAGGACGCTTTCATCGAGGAATCCGATCATGGCGTAGATCGCCATCTTCGAGGCTTCGTCGCTGTAGCCCATCGCAGAGGAGTCTTTGACCGCGGCGGAAATCATCTTGCGCAGAGTGGCGCGAAAGGAATCGGCATTTTCGACACGCTGAACGAAAAACCGGGTGCGCAGGATGACGGTGAAAACTTCCTGGAAGGCCAGGGCGAGGTTATTGGTCCTAACAAATTGCGGAGCTGAAGCAGAGGAAGAAGTCATGCTGAAGTCTCCATGATGATAGTTATTTCAAAGGTTGCGTCACCCAGCTCACCGGGCAAATAGACTCCGACCTGTTTGGTTTGGAGTATATGTTGCCAGCAGGCGCCGCTGAGGGAGATGGAGAAGTAGTGCATATCCGCCTGGGCGTGGAGAGCGGCGGGCGGCACGGGAAGATGCATCAACTCAAGCCCGGGAAGAGCCCGCTGAACCAGCTTGGCGACGCCCTCTGCCGAACAGACTTTGACCAACTTCGGCACCTGGCGCAGGATGGCCGAGTCAGTGAGCGGGGAGCGGAGGCCAAAGATCCATCGCGAACGTCGCAGGCAGCGCTCGTCGTTCACGTCCGCGGAAAAGATGTAACTGTCCGACTTGCGGAACTGGAGAGTGACGCTGTTGGTTGGGGCCACAATTTCCAGGTAGCGACGGATCAGAAGATCCAACTCCCTGAAAGTGGAAGTCAGGTCCCGATGTCGGTACTGCGGAATCTCGTCCCGCGTGGCTTCGAGCGAAAAAGTGCTGAGAGCGCCGGTCAGGCGAGCCAGGTCACGGTAGACTTCTTCCGGGTGGCTGCGGCGGTCCTGGAGATGATGGCGCAATGCCGGAAGCGCCGAGCACAGAGTGTGAAGGAACCAGTAGTTGGCGACATCGAGGGCGGATGTTCCCAGCTCAAAGCGTGCGGAACTGAGCCTCATGGAACGCGTGGAAAGGATTTTTTCATCGATGGCCTGAACCAGCCGGTGGAGGATCAGCACAAGGCTCTCGCAGGCGCCGATGCGCAGACAGGGAGGAATGAAATCGGGGTCAGAGGTAAATCCTCCCTTGCCGTCGCGGAGCACGCGGGCGACCGGAAAGGAAACGGTGTCAGCGGAAAGCTGCGCTTCACTCATGAGAGCGAGATTTTTGCGGGCAAAAGAGACGCTGTTCTCTCCCAGGCCAATGGAGTCGTCCCGGAGAGTGCGCTGGACAGCGCTATACCGCGTGGCGCCGTTACTGCCACCGCCTAAATCGCAGTCGAGGCCCTGATCGATGCGCGGCGGAATTGCCAGATGCAGGACAATTTCACTGTCCGTTGAAGAGAACAGGCTACTGAGCTGCGCGGGTTTGGGAACCGAGTCGCAGTCGGGCAGATCGAAGATGAGGCCATCGGGAAGGATGCCGGATGCGAAGTTGAGGATGGCGAGACCGTTGCGGAGTGCCTCGGCATCAATGGAAAAATGCAGAAATCCCCACGGCTGCTGGCGCAGATTCGAATTGAGAAACCAGAGCGTGTCTTCGAAATACCGGCTTTGAGCCTGGAAGTGGTGCGGACCGAGATGCATTCCTTCTGACCAGACGACCCGTGACAGGAACTTCATAGCAGGGACACCACCATGTGAAAGATTTGGAGATCAGGTTGGCTTCCAGATTGGCGGAATGCGAAACTCCAGCGACAGCAGCCTGGCTTTCTGGGAAGGTGCATACCGTCAGTCCGGAAGAAACCCGAAAATCTGCGCTGAGTCTACCCGTCCGGTGTGGCAGGGCGCAACCGGATTCTACGTCAAATCTTTTTGGGTAAATAGGCCAATCGTACACGACAGAATGATTTATGCTACCCTACCCGCATCGCACCGGAGGTTTGGTTGAATGGAGAAACCAACGACACCTGCTGGACCAAACGCATCACCGCGTCCTGAAGACTCCGGCTCTGAGCAGGACTTCGGAGCAACGGGCGTTTTTGGAACGATGAAGACGCCCGAACCAGCGGAAAGACCGGCTGCGAGCTGGGGAAAAGAGACGGAGTCTCAAGGAAACCGGGCAACAGAGGTTGCAAAGCCACAGCCAGTGCCGGCACCGAAGCCTCTGGCAGAACCGGTTGTACACAGGGTGGTGTTCGGTGGCGGCGCGGCAGAGAGCTTGCCGGAATTGCTCGACCGGATGCGCATGGCGTCCGCGGAAAGAATGGCTG
This sequence comes from Occallatibacter sp., assembly GCA_049284975.1. Taxonomy (GTDB): domain Bacteria; phylum Acidobacteriota; class Terriglobia; order Terriglobales; family Acidobacteriaceae; genus Telmatobacter. The sequence continues at coordinate 4,818 of JBAPYY010000860.1, read as the reverse complement.
CTCCAGAGAAAGCTCCTTCCGCTGAGGTTGGCGGCGAGAGCACGGCAGCTTCTCCTGAGATATTAGCCGGCGGGCAGGGCAGCGGGGGATTCACCGAGCTGTTGCGCACTTTGAACAGCGATTTGCCGTCCACGGTGGTTGCCGCGGTACAGGCGCATGCTCCGGAGACGCAGCTTCGTGCACAGGAATCGGGGCTTACATCTTTGCTGCAAACGCCGGGGCCGCCGCCAGCATCAGCTCCTCTGGAAGATCGCGAAAAGAAGATTGAGCCTGCTGTTCCGTCTGTTCCGGATGAACCCAGGAGACCTTCCGTGGCTCCAGGGACAGGCGGGTTTACAGAGTTGTTGCAAACGATGCCGGCCGGCGCGACCGGGGGGATTACGGCACCGCTCGAGAGCAAACCGGGGACATTCACACAGTTGTTCGGTACGTTAGGAAGCGCAGAGGCGAGCGCGCCGGCGCCGGTCGAGCGGGGAACGGGAGAATCTACTCACGGGGGCGCGGGTTCCTTCACGAGGATGCTTTCGCTTAAACAGCAATCGGCTCCTGACGCGCCACCGTTTCGCGAAGAAACCAAGCTTTCTGCGACAAACCTCGATTATGAACATACTCCGCAAACCGCGGAGCCGGCGCGCGCGAGCAGCAATCCATTTTCATCATCGCCGTTGCCGGAAGCGCAACCGGGTCAAAGCGCGCCGCCAGGCGGCGGGGCCGGCATTACGCGACTGATTCAGATGCTGGATCAGCCTGGCAGCGCGTCGGCCCAGCGCATTGAAGGCGCACCCGTGAGCGCTCCTCCCGGCGGAGGGCCAGGCGTCTGGACGCAGACATTCGCTTCTCTGAATGAATCTGCTGCACCGCAGGCCAAGACGCCGGAGTGGAACCCGCCGCCAGCGCCTTCGCCTGCGCCCAGTCCGGCTGTCGCGCGCGACGCTCATTTCTCCGGCAGCCAGAACGAACCGGCGGTGAGTACCTCGGCGGCAGCTGGGATCACGTCGGGACCGAGTGAATTTACCCGGATTCTCGATGCCTCGCGGATTCGCGAGTTGGCGATGAAGGGCAGCCAGGCTTCCCAAGCGTCAAATCCGCCGCCTCCGCAGAGCATTGCGCAGCCCGCGTCTCCAAACTATTCGGCTCCTGTTCCCCCTTACTCGGGAGGAATGCCACATCCGGGCGGATTCACTCCTCCGCACCCACAGATGCCCAGTTTTCCGATGAATTATGGGCCGCAGGCCGGGGCGATGTCCGCGCCGGGCGGGAGCTTGCCGCAGCAGCCCGGAATGTATATACCGGCCCCGTCGATGCCTGCCGTTCCACCAGCGCCACAGCTTAAGCCAGTTGAACCTGGGATGGGGAAACTACAGCAGTACGTGCCTCTTCTGCTTGTCGTGACCATTGTCTTGCTGGTCGCTGTGCTGGTGACGATCATCTTCGTGATGAAGCATTAAAGCGAATTGTCTTGAAGACAAAGTCTTATCACGCTGGCTGCGCCAGCAGGACGATGAGTTCCATCTGCGGGTTGAGGAGTTCAGCCGGGGCGTAGACGGCGAAGTTGCGGGCGCGCTGGACTGATTCCCAGACCGGCCCGCCCGTTTCGATGGAGAAGTACTGGTGGCGCAGTTTGACCGGAATAGACCGGGGCGGCGTGGCGACATGCTGCAGGCGCAAACCGGGCAGAGCGTTACGAACCAGGGTCTCCAGTTGGGTTGCGGAGCAGGCTTTAAGCAATTGCGGGGTGCGGTCGATAAGCTCCGCGTCACGAATGTCGGCCGAAATTGCGAGGTAGAAGCGGGAACCCTCGAAGTAAGCATCCTTCTCGATCGAAGTTGCGTAAATGGTATCCCGAACCATTTTGAGCGGGAGCGCGACGAAATTGCTGGGGACCACGGTCTCCAGCATGACGCGGATGAGCCGGTCGAGTTCTCCGAAACATTCGCCAAGCTTTTCGTGATTGTAAGAGGGAAGGTCGCGCGGTGCGATTTTGATGGAGAACGCAGTTAATGCTCCTCCCAGGTCGGAGAGTTCATTGAATAGCAGTTCGGGCTGTATGCTGCTCGATTCGAGAAAGTGGCGGAGCACCGGGAGATGGCTGTTGACGGTGTAGAGCAGCCAGAAATTTGCGATATCGGAGGCCGTGAAGTCGGCCAGGGATTGATTCTTTTGGCGACGGCTACCGGAGAGCTGGCTGCTGCGCGCTACCAGCAACTCGACCATGTTGCTGAGAATGCGTTTCAGTGTGGGATGCGCGTGAATGTCGATGAGCGGAGGAATGTAATTGGGATCGACCTGGTATGTGCCGGTCTCTGAGCAGAGAATGCGGATGAAGCCAAGGAGGACCGAACCCTCGCGGTTCTCGCCCTCGGCAAGGATCTGAAGGTTCTTGCGCGCCACTTGAACCGGCTTCTCGCCGCTTCCCGTATTCTCGTCGCGGACCATCAACAGTTGAGCGGTGAAGCGGGTGCTGACTTGTCCGCGATCCACCGCGACGTTCATGCCTCCGTGCAGATACTCCGGCACGGCAAGGTAGAAGGTGCAGTTCTGCCGGCCGTCGAGGAAGCATTCGTCAAGTACCCTGGCCGGCGGAGGATACTCGGAGGCGGGAATGTCGAGCGAGAGCGCATCGGGAAAGATACCCGAGGCGCGAGTTATGGCCAGTCTGCCCTCGGAAAGTGCTTTGGTATCAATCTGAATTTCGGCAAAGCCCCAGGAACGGGCGTTCAGCGAATCCAGGTAGAATCGCGCGCTGTCTTCAACGAAACGCTCTTGAGCCTGCAAGTGCTGGGGCGAGAGGAACGTCCCTTTGGACCAGATGACGGGTTGAAGCTGTCGCATTTTCTGAGCAACCTCGGTTGAGAATGGATGTTAACTCCTGAATCGAGAGGATGTCCAAACCAGATGCGGGCAAGCGAACATCATGGGGATGTTGAAAAATTCACAATTGGCTGCGCAGGGTACCTCGGGAGTATGCATTATAGGAATCTTTACCTTCGGGAGCATCTCATTCAGGCTTGACTTGCGATTCCACTCGTCTGCCAAAAAATAGATATAGACAAATCTCCATGATTTGTGGTTTCTTTTGACTATCTGTTCTTCCCCGGAACTTCCCCGCATTTCAGGAGCGTCATATGGCCAGAGAAAGTACACAACAAAAGCTGAGTCGCGTCCGGGCTCCCCGGGTGCAGATTACCTACGATGTAGAAGTCGGAAACGCCATTGAATTAAAGGAATTGCCCTTTGTAATGGGCGTGTTAGGCGATCTTACCGGGCAGCCCGAGACGCCGCTCGCGGCTTTGAAGGATCGCAAGTTCGTTGAGATCAACCCGGACAACTTCGACAATGTGCTCAAGGGGATGTCGCCCCATTTGAAGTTCTCGGTGGAGAACAAGCTCAGTTCGGATCCCAAGGCAGGGCAGGTCGGTGTCGATCTGCACTTTGAAAGTTACGAAGACTTTTCGCCCGCCAAAGTAGCCGAGCAGGTTGGCCCCATCAAGGAATTGCTGGACCTGCGAACCAGACTCTCTAACCTGCGTGGAAGTCTGCAGGGCAACGATCAGCTCGATCAGGCGCTCTTCGACGCGGTTTCAAAGACCGAAGAGTTGAACAAGCTACGCGCCGAACTCGGCACCAAGGCATAGGGGGATAAACCATGAGCAGCCCAGCGAAGGTGCCGGCGGCGGAGTCCGCTGCGGCACAGACCACAGAGGTATCGTTACTGGATCAGATTGTCTCCCAGGGGCGATTCGGCAAGGATACCGTCGCCCAGGAACGCGGCAAGGACATGGTGAAAGAGTTCATTAACCAGGTTCTTGAAGGGAAGATGACCCTCAGCCGCGATGCTGAGGCGACAATCACATCGCGCATCGCCGAGATTGACCGGCTGGTGTCGCTGCAATTGAACGAGGTTCTGCACAATTCCGCCTTCCAGAAGCTGGAAGCCACTTGGCGCGGAATCTGGCACCTGGTTAACAAGAGCGAAACCAGTGAGATGCTCAAGATCAAGCTGCTGAACGTTTCCAAGAAGGACCTTCTCAGGGATTTGCAGCGCGCTCTCGACTTCGATCAGAGCGCCTTCTTCAAGAAGGTCTATGAGGAAGAGTTCGGTGTCTTCGGCGGCTCTCCATTCGGGGCGCTGGTGGGCGACTATGAGTTCGGACGCAGCGGAGAAGACGTCGAGTTGCTGGAGAAAGTGGCGCAGGTGGCCGCGGCAGCTCATGCACCCTTCATCTCCGCGGCCGCGCCAGAGATGATCAACTTGAGCGAATTCTCCCAGATGACGGGAATTCGTGATGTTTCAAAGGTATTCGACAGCACCGAATATGCGCGCTGGAAAGGCTTCCGGGCTACCGACGACTCCCGTTACGTGGCTCTTACCCTGCCTCATGTTCTGATGCGTGAGCCGTACGGCAAGGATACGAAGCAGATCGACGAGTTCGCCTTCGAGGAAGGAGTCGACGGCCGGGACCACTCGAAGTATCTGTGGGGCAATGCGGCTTATTCTCTGGCTGCTCGGCTCACCGATTCCTTTGCCAGATACGGTTGGTGCGCCGCGATTCGCGGCGTGGAGGGCGGTGGCCTGGTGGAATCGATGGCTACGCACAACTTCCGCACCGATGAAGGCGACGTGGCGCTGAAGTGCCCCACGGAAGTGAGCATCACCGACCGACGCGAGAAGGAGCTTGCCGATCAGGGTTTTGTGCCGCTGGTGCATTGCAAGGGAACAGACTACGCCGCGTTCTTCAGTGTTCAGACGGCCAACAAGCCCAAGGTCTATGACAAGGCTGAGGCCAACGCTAACGCGCGGCTTTCGGCCCAGTTGCC
>JBAPYY010000859.1:0-2106 GCA_049284975.1 Occallatibacter sp. | reverse complement strand
GCAAAATACAGAAGATTGTTGTAAACGGCCATGCCAATGGCGGCGCCGGTCTGAGGCATCTCCCCGTCAGGGCCGAGGTCGCAATAGTTGGCCCCGGAAAAGGTCGATCCGTTTGCGGTTGTGTTTGTTTCCATATAGGTCGAAGAACCTGAGCCGTTCCATTCCACCGTAATCCACAATAGGCCGTTAAAGACCGCAAGGGTCGGTTGGCTGTTGGCTGGCTCTTGCTCCCCAGCGCTATCAATCACGGGTGTAGGAGCCGAGAACGTGACGCCGTCAGACGAACTCATGATGTACACGTAGCTATTCTCTGCTGTGTAGGCTAGCCATAACTGCCCGTTCCAGGCAATTATCACCGGGCCGGTAGCTGAGTGCGTCAGGATGCTGGAGTATCGCACCGGCGTGGAAAAGTTGATCCCATCGCTGGAGGTGGTGATCATCGTGTTATGGCTGCCATCGTTGGCTTGATAGGAGATGTAAATTTCCCCATTGAATACCGTCATCGATGGGCTGGTGCCAAATTCCTGGCTCATATAGAGGGTTCCGGGCTGGGCTAGATAGTACAGTGGGTCGAGCTGCGCCTTAGCGCCCGCTGCGCAGACGAAGAGAAGCGCCAAGAAGGCAAGTCTCCGTAGGAAATTCGCTGATTTCATGGATTCCTCCTTAATGTGGATTGGGTTTGATGGACTGTTAGGGCAGAGCGCACATAGAGCTGCGTCTGAGGGGGAGAGAGCCCGTGGGATTCATATGGCGCTTCGAAGCACCCAAATTGGGTAACATCCAAGCGAGATAACTATAGTTCGCGTTTTCAGCATGGAAAGTTAAATAATCACTGCAGGTTGGTAACTTTGGTAATTACAATTGACTAGGTGATGCCGTTTGACGAATTCTTAAAGATAACTCAGCATTGCATACCACAAGAGGCTAAGAACCTATGCAACAGAATTTGGCGCTCGTCATTCCTACCCTGCGCGAAGCGGCAAACCTTCCCGGCCTGCTCGCGGATGTGCGTTCTGCTCTCGATACCGTGGGAATCAGCTACGAAATTATTGTTGTCGATGACGACAGCCGCGATGGCACCGAAGAGATTGTCTCCGCCATCGGCCGCGAAGACCCGCGCGTGCGCCTTCTGGTACGCAAGGGTGAGCGTGGCTTGTCCGGCGCGGTCCTTTACGGCTGGCGGAACACGGACGCATCGATTCTTGGCGTGATGGACGCCGATTTGCAGCATCATCCCGAGTTGCTCCCTGCATTGGTTTCCGCCATTCTGGCCGGCAACGACATGGCCATTGGCAGCCGTTACACCGCCGGCGGAGAATTGGGCCAGTGGAATCCCATCAGAAAATGGCTCTCCACCGTCGCGGTGTGGGCAACGTGGCCCATCCAGAGAGCCGGCATCCGTGCCAAAGACCCCATGACCGGTTTCTTCCTGCTTCGCCGCGAGTGCATCGACGGAATCGACTTCCAGCCCTCGGGCTTCAAATTATTGTTGGAGATTCTGGTGCGCGGCCGCATCCGCTCGGTAGCGGAGGTCCCGCTGGCATTCGGCAGCCGCAGCCGTGGCGCCAGCAAAGCCAACTTTAAAGTGGGTTGGGATTACGCCAAGCTGCTCGCCAGGCTCTATGCGGCTCGATTCGGGCCGCGGCGACACTGACCTCACAACGCCGGCAACAACATTCGCAGCAACAGAAATCCGCCCACGCCCAAAAAAAACACCAGCGCCATGCGAATTCCCGGCTCGCGGTTCACCTCGGGCACCAGGTCGCTGGCGCCCACGTACAGGGCGACTCCAGCCGAGATGCCCAATCCATAAGGCAGCCAACTCGGTATTAGTTGAATAACCAGGACGCCTGCAATAGTGGCCACAGCCAGCGCCACGGCAGAGTAAAAAGCAGCCGTACGGCTGCGTCCGCTGGCCAGCATCACCGAAGCCATGGTGAAGCCTTCCGGCGCTTTGTGCAGCAAAATCGCCAGAAAAATCAGCCAGCCCAGCCAGCCCGAAACCAGAAATCCCGAACCAATGGCCACGCCGTCAAAGAGCGCATGAAGACTCAGCCCGGCCAGCACAGAGTTACCTGTGTGGTGCGAGACGAACTCGCTGGTGTG
>JBAPYY010000858.1:0-3232 GCA_049284975.1 Occallatibacter sp. | reverse complement strand
GGCCCATCCAGCGAAAAACCATAGGTGTCAAAAGAATCACGCACAACTGAAGTACCTGTGCCGCGGAAAAGATCTGCCCTATCTGCGCAAAAGGAATATGAACGTACTGCGACAGATACACATTGGCAAATGGCGTAAACGAAGCCAGCACGGCCGCCCATAACGCCATCGCCGGTACGAACCGCAGCAAAAACGGGCTCATCCTCCACAGCCGTTTCACTGCATTGCTCTGGGTTTGAGGCGTACTTTGCTCTGTGGGCAACCGCAGGCGCAGCAATGGAATTAGCCCAACAGCCGCAATAACGCATGAGGCGATCAGAATGAGCCGTTTCACCTCTACGGCTTGCATCTCATGCCCAGCCGTCTTCAGCCACTGGGGCAGATAGCCGCACACCAGCCCGCCCAGCGCAGCGGTGCCGATGCTCGAAGAGAAATTAAGACTGAATGCAGATGCGCGATTTTCTTCTGTGGTAAGCCTTGCCAGCGTTGGCAAGAAGCACACTCCCCAGATACACATGGCCACCCCAGACAGAAACGCCAGGCCGATCTGCACCGGCTCCCACATCGCGGTCACGCGCGCTACTCCCAAGAGCGGGGCAGCGATCATGCAGATCATCAACAGCGGACGCAGTCCGGTCTTGCGTGCAAGCCATCCGGCAGGCAGCGTTCCTGCCACTGACCCCAAGGTCAGTGCCCCTCCTATAAAACCAATAGCGCGCTCGTTGAAGTGAAACTCCAACAGATAAAGATTGAAGAGAAAGAAGTAGACCGAAAATCCAAAGTCGAAAAAGAACGCAACCGCAAAGAACACCCAGAAGCTTTTGCTGAACTTTTTTCCCAGCAGCCATGCAGCAGGGATATTCCAAATAGGACTCCCTTTCCCGCCACTTGCCTCAGCGGGCTCAGTCTGTAGCAACTGCGCCATTAGCGCCCCTCCCGTACCAACATTTCCAGCCGGCGCACTGCCCAATCCAAATCGCTGTATCGCAATTCAAAGACTTCCGCCGTAAGCAATCGCTCCAGTGCCGCGTACTTCGCTGCGAGCGACTCCACCGGTCCGAACAAGACTTGCCGCATAAAATAACGGGCCACCTCCTTGCGATAAGGAACCAATTCAGGAGAGCCGGGGACGCGCCGGTTGAGGAACACCAGAAAGTCAACCTGCGCGGCCGGCGCACAGGTCATCCACGCCAGTTGCGCCGTCGGCAATTCGACGGACGGCTTGCCTGCTGCTCGCGGTGTAATCTCAAGCCCGTTCAACTCGGGGAATAACTCAGCCGCAGAAGGGCGAAAACGCACTTGGCTACAGTTGCCAATTACTTGACGATCCTTGCTGTCGTTGATCAGAGAACTTGCGTCATCCGAGACATAAGTCCATCCGGCTCGCGCACATGCGTACGACATTGACGATTTGCCTGCACCGGAGTCGCCGCACAGCAACACCCCGCGTTCGTTAAGCGCAACGCATCCCGCGTGCACAGGCGTCAGGTACCTGAATTCAATATGGCTATGCGGAGCGTATCCCAGAAAGAAATATGCCAGGTAGGTGCGATGTTTCTCGGTGGCCCGTGAAATCGTAATCTGTGTCCTGTTCCGGTCGAGATGGACAATGCTGTAGTTATCTTTATCCGCCACGCTAACCACTAGCGGGTACATAATCCGGCAGACTGGTGTTGGAGGACATTCCATCGAGTCGCTCTCGACCACATGCACGTCTATACGGATAAGTTCCGTTTCGAATCGCTTGTCGAAAGTGGGCCACATGCTGCGAGCTTGCGACAGAATCTCGGGTGAATTCGTTCTCAACTCCGTCGGAAACCCCAGGGGATAAAACACCTCCCCGTGCGAAAGCTCAGGCGCTTCCACGTCATGCCTTGAGAAGTCCAGCGGTCTGGATGCATCGCACGCGGACTCTATCTCTTCGATCGTCATCATTGAGTATCCCTCCGGATCACCGGCCGGAACGGCGCAGCGGTTCGTCAGAACAAGAACTTCGCGGCAAACTGGATTATCCGGGGATTTGCCGCGGTCGCATTAATCATGCCAAACGAAGGATTCTGGTTGGCAGGACCAGTGGGACTCAGGATGAAGTTGACATTGTTATTTGGGTTGACGAATTGAGGCGTATTCGTCAGGTTGAAAAACTCAGCCCGGAGGCGAAAGCTGCTCGATCTAGTTACCGGAAAGATGCGCTCAACCGCCAAGTCTATATTGTGCTGGCCCGGACCGCGCACAATGCCGACGCCGCTGTTGCCAAAGTCTGTATCTCCAGGCCCGCTCCTGTTCGGAGCCTCCGGAGCGATCGTAAATGCGTTTTGGTTGAGATATCCGTTCAGCACTCGTGAATAAAGCGAACCCTGGGTAGAAGGGCCCGCTCCCGTGCGCTGCGCCCTATTCAAAAAATTTCCGTAGACCGCGCCAGCGTTGCCGTCTAGCACCGTGATGGGGCTGCCCGACTGAATCACGGCGATGCCAGAGAAACTCCAGTCAGAGAGCGTACGCCGGGCCAGCATCTGCGCCCGCTTCAGCTTCGGCGAAGTCCAGGTGAAATTCACGACGGCTCTCTGGTCGCGGTCGAAATCCGTCAGCCCGTATGCCTGTCGTGGATCGTTCTGATTATTAGTCAGTAACCATATCTCAAAGACATCTGCCCCGCCGGAGCCGCTGGTCTCGTCCAGAGTCTTTGACCACGTGTAACTACCGAGGAATTGAAGCCCGTGACCCAGCCGCTTGGTGATGCTGCTTTGCAGCGCGTTATAGTTCGCTTCGAACTCTGTATCGGCCTCGAGCGAACCCGTCGAGATGCCTTCGAATGGCAAACGTTGGAGGACATTAACTGCGGTATTCATGGTCGTGCCGTTGATCGGGCTCTGCGTACTCGCCAGCAGCGCCTGGTTGAATTCAATCCTTCCGGGCGAATGAGTCGTGTGCGCGCCGACGTAGCCGACCTCCAGCAGAAAACTATTTGCAAAGGCGTACTGGAGATTCAGGTTGTACTCCTGTGTATACGGATCGATGATGTGCGGCGAAACGCTGGACGTATACGCCCCTGCACCAGGCATGCGTGGCTGATAAATAGGAAAGCTTGATGCGGACGGCAGCAACGGAACGAAAGGAGCTTGGAGTGTCGAGCCTGCATTTTCCGTCCCAAACGATAGCTCTTGCAGAGAGAACGGCTGCCCACCCGACTGGCCTTCTACAAATCCGCCCGAGGGGCGATCGTAGTAGAAAC
>JBAPYY010000857.1:0-8075 GCA_049284975.1 Occallatibacter sp. | reverse complement strand
CGTCTTTGGGCGACATCAGCACCAGCTCGGGCACCGAGCGCAGGTAGCCGATGTCGAAGAGGCCGTGATGCGTGGGGCCGTCGTCGCCGGAGAGCCCGGCGCGATCCATGCAGAAAAGTACGGGCAGCTTTTGCAGTGCTACATCATGCACGATGCAGTCGAAGGCGCGCTGAAGAAATGTGGAATAGATGGCGCAGACGGGGCGATAGCCACGCGTGGCCATTCCGGCGGCAAAGACAACCGCATGTTCTTCGGCGATGCCTACATCGAAGTAGCGCTTGGGGTGATGAGGGCGGAAGAGATCGAGGCCGGTGCCGCTGGGCATGGCTGCCGTGACGGCCACAATGTGGTCGTCCTTGTCAGCCAGTTGCGCCAAGGTTGTGGCGAAGGTTTCCGCATAGGTGAGCTGGCCGGCGGGCTTGGTTTCGCCTGTCTCGGCGTCATACGGGCCAAGGCCGTGAAACTTCTTTTGCCCGTCGAGCGCAGGCTGGTATCCGCGGCCCTTTTGTGTGAGTACGTGCAGCAGCACCGGGTGGTTTTGCGCCTTGAGGAATTTGAAAGTTTCTACCAACAGGGGAATGTTATGACCGTCGAGGGGGCCGTAGTAATGCAGGCCAAACTCTTCGAATAGGATGGAGGGCCACAACATGCTCTTGGCGGCCTCTTCAGCGCGGCGCGCCACTTCGATGGCTGTCTTGCCGCCGATCTTCTCGATGATGCGTTTGGCTGAGTCGTGCAGACTTGTGTAGTGTTCGTTGGTGACGATTCTGTGAAAGTAGCGGGCGATGGCGCCAACATTGCGGTCGATGGACCACTCATTGTCATTGAGCACCACGATGAGACGCGGAGTTTGTTCGGCGATGTTGTTCATCGCTTCAAAAGTAATTCCGTTGGTGAAGGCGGCGTCGCCGGCCACGGCGATTACGTTCTCCTTGCCGCCCGCCAGATCGCGTGCCACAGCTATGCCCAGCGCGGCTGAGAGAGCTGTGCCCGCGTGTCCCGCACCGTAGCAGTCATGCTCGCTTTCGGTACGCAGCATGAAACCGTTCAACCCGCCTGGCTGGCGGATTGTATCCATGCGCTCCAGACGCCCGGTGAGCATTTTATGGATGTAAGCCTGGTGGCTGACGTCGAATAGCAGCTTGTCCTCGGGAGTATTGAAAACCGTGTGCAAGGCCAGTGTCAGCTCGACCACGCCGAGGTTCGGACCAAGATGGCCGCCGGTTTTCGAGAGCGTCTGAATGAGGAACTCGCGGATCTCCTCGGCCAGCTCCGCCATCTGAGGGAAGCTCAGGCGCTTCAAGTCGGCGGGCGAGTGAATTGATTCCAGCAGTGTTCCCATGATTTTCCTTCCCCCGAAAGCGGCCGGGCAGACAAGTAAAAAAGCCCCTCGCGCCGGGGCCTTCGAATACAGCTTTGCCAATGGATAGTATACCAATGCGGTGGATTCACCCGCTGAAAGGTTAGAGGCGGATTTGACCCGGTCACGCGCAGAGTTTTGTGCTCCGCATCAGGCCCAGATTCATCGCCTCAAATGTGAGAGATAGAAGATCTCAGAGGATGGCCGTCGCTCTCACGACCGCAACTCCTCGTTGTAGGATGGGCAGATAGACCTTTATGTGTTGCGGGAGGGCCGGAAGATGGCTGGAAGCTGGAGAGTTTTTCTCTGTGCGGCGGTGTTGGCGGGGGTGGGGACTGGTTTCGCTCCGTGGAGTGCGCATGGGCAGTTAGCGTTTCCCGATGCGAACGCGCAGACTGCGCCCAATCCGCTGACCGATGCAACGATGAACCCAGGCAAGATACTGCTCTTCGATTTGGAGGCGCGCTTTGCCAAAGATGTGCTGGCGCGCGGCGGAGCGGCCTTTGCCGATTGGTTTGCCGAGGACGGCGTGGCGCTGGGTAACGGAGCCGCGCCGCTGATTGGCAAGGTTGCGATTCAAAAATCCGCCAACTGGGATCCCAAGGTCTATCAACTGACGTGGACGCCGACCGACGCGCAGATGGGGCCATCAGGAGACATGGGCTACACATGGGGCCACTTCGAGGGACACAGCAAAGACGTGAGCGGAAGTCCAATCACGGTTGCGGGGCGGTATATCACCATCTGGCGCAGGCAGGCGGACGGGAATTGGAAAGTGGCGCTGGATGCGGGCGCTAATGAGCCGGTCGCGGCAGGAGATTGTTGCAAGTTGCCGCCGGGGGAGCGGTAAGACGAGGGACTAGGGACTAAGGGACTAGGGACTGGTGCGGTTGAGGGTCGTAGTTTCCCACCCATTCCGCAAATTAAGCGAAATGGGTGGGAAACCAAAATTTGTGGTTCAGTCGCGGCGCCGCACACGGCCGATACGAGGGGGTGCGGTAATCTTGATGGATGCCACCCCCTGTTTACTGCCCGGTTTGCGGAGACCGTCGAGACTGCATTCAAGTCTTCGTCCGCGATACCTTTCCGATCCTGCGTTGTTCCTCTTGTGGCGTGGGGATCACTCAATTGCCTGAGGGCTATTCGGCAGCCGGCATTTACACTGAAGCGTATTTTCAGGGCGGCCAAGCGGATGGGTACTCGGATTACATCGGAAGCGAAGATGTCTTGCGCGGCGAATTCAGGACTGCCGTTAAGGATCTCCGTAGCGCGGGTTGTACCGGCGGCAAATTGCTCGAACTTGGATGTGCGTACGGTTTTTTTCTCGCCGAAGCGAAAGCGCATTTCAATGTACAGGGAATCGAATTGAGCGAAAGCGCCGTGCGCTTCTGTTGCGCGCGTGGTCTCGACGTCGAACAGGGAACGCTCACGGAAGAATATGTTGACCGTCGTAAGCCTTTCGATGCCGTTGTGATGCTCGACGTTGTTGAGCACATGATGGAGCCGGACAAAATCCTGGAGCTCGTGCACAGGTCAATGAAGCCAGGTGGCAAACTGATGCTGACGACAGGGGATTGGGAATCGGGCTTGAGCCGCATCATGGGCAGGAACTGGCGTCTAATGACGCCGCCACAGCACACCTTCTTCTTTTCGCCACGCACAATGTCGGCTATGCTGGCGCGCTTGGGGTTCGATGTAATCGATTGCCACAAGCCGTGGAAGATGGTGCCGTTGGGGCTGGTCACTTATCAGTTAGGTCGTATGCTGGGCATGAGCCGTCCCCCGCGAATGAGAGGCAATCACTTGGGCTTCCCAATCAATCTCTTCGACGCATTCAGGATGATAGCGGTGCGACGTTGAGGAACCCTGCTATCAGCTTCTGGCGCTGGATGCGGGCGCGAATGAACCGGTCGCCGCCGGAGATTGCTGCAAGCTGCCGCCGGGGGAGAGATAGGGACTAAGGACTAGGGACTGGGGCGGTTGAGGTTCGTGGTTTTCCACCCTTTCCGCAAAATACGCGGAATGGATGGGGCGCCCGCCCAGGTCAACGACATCACCTCAGAACATTTTCAAAATCCGATAATGGGTAAGTATCGTTTCTCTTCGGATTTTTTCTTAGATAAATCACGCGAATGTTCGAGTCGGTTTTATATTCGTCGGAGTACTCGTTCGCCCCATCGAATTGCGTATTGTGCTCGTCGAAAAACTCGTAGTCGACTAGAAAACGGCTCCCTTTCGGCGTACAAGCAACGACATTTCCCTCGGTGACCCACCCAATGCGCGCCAGTCTTCTTTCTCCATACACCCAAAATGCGGCCTTCGCCATAGCGCCGAAAGATAACAACAGAACAGCAATAAAGATGAAATCTGGCAAATCCCACAAGACCCAAGGGGTGGGATGATTCAGGGATGGATCGGAGGGAAGAAACTGAATTGGGATATATTCTCCCACATGGGCGTCCCAGACACTTTCATCCGAGTCAGCGTTGCCCTGATAGACCGCGCCGTTAAAACGAAACGTGTAGTAGACATGATTTGAGTGACGACCGTGATTTACCTTCGTGATCCTGGCAGGCGTTTCTCGCCCCTCTCTGCTAAGTGTCTCTTGGCGTCGCGTTTCTTGGATCTTGAAATGGACATACCACCACATCGAAAGCGCTAAACCGCCGAGCACGAAAAATAGGAGCCAAAGCGATTTCCGCGTGCCATCGGAAGGCCTCACCCTTCTCGGTATCCCAGCATTGATCTCGTGAAGACTCAACGCACTTTCCTCAGTATTTCCGAAATCTATCGTCATTTCATCCCATTTCACTTCGACACAAGATGAGTCCTTTGGGCCGGTAGACCCAGTCTCATGCAGCATAATATCAAGTTGGGGGTCCACAAGCTCGCTCATCACGATAAGACTGTGATGAACTGGCACAGCTTCTTTTATACAGCTTTTCTGTACAGCTTCTATGACTTATGGTGATTCTTCGGGATGATGAGCTGGCTAATACGCCTTCAAATCCACGATTGCTTTGAGGATGGTCTCGGGCTGGGGCAGGATAGCGTCTTCCAGAATCGGCTGGTAGGCAACGAAAGTGTCTAGTGCGCCGACGCGGCGAACCGGCGCGTCGAGATAGTCAAATAATTCATCTCCGATACGAGCGGCGATCTCCGCGCCGTAACCCCAACTGATCATGTCTTCGTGGGCCACGATTACGCGGCTGGTCTTTTTGACCGACTCGGCGATGGCCTCCCAGTCATACGGATTCAGCGTCCGAAGGTCGATGATTTCCGTATCAATGTTGTGTTCTCGCTTTGCGCGTTCGGCAGCCTGCAAGGAACGCGGCACAAGCGCGCCATAGGTGATGATCGTGAGGTCAGAGCCGGGACGCACGATGCGCGCTTTGCCGAAGGGGATGGCAAACTCCGGGCCGGGGTAGGGCGCTCTGTCATGAGTCTCGCGGTAGAGGCGCTTGTGCTCGAGAAATAGCACCGGGTCGTCACAGCGAATGGCGGTGCGCAACAGGCCGTTGGCGTCGAGCGCGTTCGAGGGCATGACGACGCGCAGGCCGGGAATGTGCGTGAAGAGGCTCTCGCCTGATTGCGAGTGGTAAATGGCGCCGCCGGTCAGGTAGCCGCCGATGGGCACGCGCAGCACCACAGGGCAGGCCCACTGGCCGTTGGAGCGCCAGCGCATCAGCGCCAGTTCATTGTGGATCTGATGAAATGCAGGCCAGATATAATCGAAAAACTGAATCTCGGCCACAGGCTTCATTCCGCGCAATGCGTACCCGATGGCGCGGCCGACGATGTTGGCCTCGGCCAGCGGCGAGTTGAAGACACGCTCTGAGCCGAACTCGGATTGCAGGCCGGCGGTGAGCTTGAAGACGCCGCCCTTGCCTTTGACCTCGGCCAGTGCAGCTTCGCGGCTGGCGTCCGCCACGTCCTCACCGAAGACGACGATACGGGGATCGCGCCGCATTTCATCGTGAAGGCAGGCGTTGATGAGGTCGGCCATGGTGCGCGCGGGCTTCGCGCCCGGCGAGGACTTGTCTGTGCCGACGCTGGAAATACTCTCCGCACGTCCGGTGTCAAAGGCTGAGTTGGTAGGATCAAGATCGTCGGAGTAAACGTGGCGCGTAACTCCCTCGACCACGGGCAGCGGAGCGCGAAGGGCGATCTCGGCTGCCTCTCCTACTTCCTGCTCCAGCGACTGCTCCAGTGCGGTAATTTCTTCGGCGGTAAGGATGCCTTCGCGCAGCAGGCGCATCTGCATTTTGGCCAACGGGTCGCGCAGCGCGTCGGCCTCGCGTTCGGCCCGGGTGCGATAGAGGCGATCATCGTCGGAGAGCGAATGGGAGTAGGCGCGCACGCAGTGTCCATGGACAAAGGCAGGCCCTCGGCCGGCACGGCAGTGAGCCACAGCCTCTTGAAAGGCACGGAAACTGGCCTCGGCATCGGTGCCGTCCACCTCGGCAAAGTGGAAGTTGGGAAAGTTGGCCACAAGGCGGGAGATATTGCCGCCAGGCATACTCACCTCGACCGGCGTGCTGATGGCGTAGCCATTGTCTTGCACGCAGAAAACCACGGGTAACGTCTTGTTGGAGGCGGTGTTCATCGCCTCCCAGAACTCTCCCTGAGAAGTTGAACCCTCGCCCACCGAGGCATAGGCAACCTCATCGCCGTGGAAGGTCACGTCACGGAACGCGCGATAATCCCACCCCAGCGACGAAGACCTGTCGCCGGGGGCCCCGGGCTTAACTGCGGCCACGGGATTTCCGCTGAAATAGCGGCCAGCCTCGGCGCAACCCACGGCGTGGAGCAGTTGGGTGGTGGTAGCAGCAGAGACGCTCACAATATTCAGTGCGCGGCTGCCATAGTGGGCCGGCATCTGGCGTCCGCCGCTGGCTGGATCTGTAGCCGCACCCACCGCCTGCAGCAGCATGTCGGTCGGCGTAAACCCCAGTGCCAGGCATAGCGCGCGATCACGATAGTAAGGGAAGAACCAGTCGTAGCCGGGGCGCATGGCCAACGCCGCGCCCACGCCCAGCGCCTCGTGGCCCGCGCCGGAGATCTGGAAGTAGATTTTCTGCTGGCGCTTGAGCAGGATCTCGCGATCGTCCAAGCGGCGGGAAAGAAGCATCAGCCGGTAGATTTCGACCAATTGCCGAGGACTCAGGCTGCCGGAGCCAGCCGACACAGACTCACGGACGCTGGAAGCTACCAGTTCCATTTCCTTCACTCCTCAAAAAGCCTGTTTTGTCTCTTGCGGGGAAATTCAACTTGCATCCCTAATTGTAACAACCTAAACGCTTCTGGCAATCTAATGTAATAGATAGGAGTTTCCCCATGCATCCCTTTTCGTTAGCGGTAAGAACGGGCATTTTCGCGGAGGGGCGGTTTCTGGGCAAAGTGCTGGACGAATGGGCTGTAGATACACAGGAATTCATCCACACTAAACTGCCGCACCTGATTGTCATCGGATTAATCGCCTTTATTCTTATCCGGCTGCTTCGCTTGTTGACGACCCGGATGATTCGCGTTGCAGAGAAGCACGCGCCTGAACCGGGCCGCGTCTCACAGGTGAAGACTCTCTCCGGAGTGATTCGCGCCACGGGTCTGGCAGTCGTGGGATTCATCGCCGGATTGCAGATTTTAGACGCCGTAGGAGTTAATCTTGCCCCGTTGCTGGCCTCAGCCGGAGTGGCAGGAGTAGCAATCGGCCTGGCCGCGCAGAACATTGTTCGCGACATGCTCAACGGCGTGCTCATCCTCATCGAAGACCAATTCAGTGTGGGAGACACGGTGCGCCTCGCCGGTATGACCGGAACTGTGGAGGCGATGACCCTTCGCAAGACAACGGTCCGCGACGGCGATGGAACGCTCTACATCATACCCAATTCGCAGATCACCACCGTGGCCAATTTGAGCGTGGGCTACTCTGTGGCCACTGTTAATGTGAGCGTGGATTTTTCTGCCAACCCCGACAAAGTGCTGGAGCTGTTAAAGCGCATTGCTATGGAGATCCGCAATAGCGCGGAGTATCGGGCGGTTTTTGTGGACGATCCACAGATTCTTGGCGTGGATGCCATCAAAGGCTCGGAACTGATCTTCCCAGTGCTATTCAAGACGCTGGCCACGCAGCAATACGCCCCTGTGAGAGAGTTTCGCCGACGTGTTCGGCTTGCACTCGAAAAGCAAGGCCTGTTGCCGGGCGACCCCAACCGCATATTCAGGCTGAACACGGAATCGGGGATAGAGTCAAATGACCAGGGACTGGAACGCGGCAAGACACCGTAAAGAAAGTCCAAAGGCTAAGAGTGGTTTGTTGAGTCGTGTTGAGAGATAGAAGAAGTGCGCATCTCTCCACCCACTTCTCCGTCCCCCATTTCCTGTCTATTGCGGCTTGCTCACAGGAGGGTTTCCATAGAGTCCTGCCGAGAATCCGTGGAGCCGGTCGGACGAAAGACGACTCGATTGCGGCCGTCGGCTTTGGCGGCATAAAGGGCCTGATCGGCAACCGCGAGCAGCGACTCGACAGTTGCGGGGCTATTCGATGGTTCGAAGACGGTCGCGCCTATACTGCAGTTGAGCGTAAAGTCTGAACCGCGCGCGCATACTTTCAGGTTGGAGATCGACTCCTGAAGGACGGTCAATCTCTGCTCGACTGCTTCGCGCGGAACTTCAGTCAGAACCAGCAGAAACTCCTCGCCGCCGTAACGGCCGG
>JBAPYY010000856.1:0-2208 GCA_049284975.1 Occallatibacter sp. | reverse complement strand
GGGGGCTTGCTGCCGAAAGGATAATCACCGCAAGGCAGACAGAACGCCGGAAGTGGCTGGAATGCCGCTGTTGCGACGGCCGCTGCCGGCAAGCGTTCACACCAGCAGATTCATTCTGCGGTCGATGGGATTGGAAGTGAATGAGTGGAGCCGGTATCTGTACACCGACTCCGAGGGCGACCGGCGGTTTGCCGTTCGTGGATAAAGATGGGCCGGTATAGCTCAAGCGGCAGAGCGGCGGTTTTGTAAACCGCAGGTCGGGGTTTCGATTACCTCTACCGGCTCCATAGCATGAAGTAACTTCACGGGGAATGAAGCCAAACGGTGCGGCGCGTGATTGTGGATCACGTTTTAGAGGGTTCGACTCCCTCCTTTCCCTCCAAGTTTTACGTGGGCCTGTAGCTCAGTTGGCAGAGCGCCGCACTTGCAATGCGGAGGTCGAGATTTCGACATTCTCTAGGTCCACCAATTTTCGGCTTCGTAGCTCAGATGGTAGAGCGTCAGGTTGAAAGCGTGAGCGTCGCGGTCTCGAAATCCGCCGAAGCCACCAAGTTGTCTGGATGTAGCTCAGCCTGCGCAGAGCGCCTGCCTTGGGAGCAGGGGGCCGGGGGTTCAAATCCCTCCATCCAGACCAAGCGTTGAGCACCTGTGGTGTGAACCGGATTAACCGTGGTCGAGATGTGGGTGGCGCTGCGGATCGAAGCTGATGCTTCGGTCATTGTCGAGCCTCAGGCGCATCGTGCCGTCCTGGGAGATGCTTTCTACCGTTCCCAATTCGCGATTCGGAATCTTTAGGTCCGTGCTTGGTGCAGTGAACTGAATACGGTCGCCGGCGGAGAATACCTTCTCCTTCTCGCGAAATACAGAGACACCCATTTGCCGGCGCGGATCGTACGTCGTCTGTTGCCCGCTGTTCCGAAGAACTGTGAGTTTGTTTTTATCGGCATTCACAGAGACAACGCGAGAGTATTCTGGATTCAAAGTTGAAGCTTGTTCCGGCACAAACAATGGTTCGTTTGTCATCATCAACGACGAACCTCTGCAATTCTCCCTGAATGAAGAGACGAGAAAACCAGCCGGGAGACTGGCCGCGGACTCGGAGCACAATTCTGATGCCGAAAGGGAGCCTGAAACGAGGCTCGTCTTTCGAATTCACGACTATTGGGCACAAGGTTATCGGAAGACGTGGGCAGACGGTGCGAGGCGCTCGCTGGAGGAACAACTTAATGACATGATGCCGGCGCTTGTGGAATTGAGCGCGGTCATCCGCAAAGAACGGCTGGAGCGTGAGCGGAGAAACGCCGAGATACATGAGGAGTTTCGCCAGCGCGAATTGGAACGGACTCGCAGGCAGCAAATGGAGTCAGATTTACAGAACTGGCGGAATGCTGTGGCCTGCGCACTCTGGTTGCTCAGGTGACCAGCCAGGCCTCGGACGAACAGAACAGCACGCCGGAAGTGACTCGCTGGATCAAATGGCCAACTGGGTTGCATCCATGAATGACCCTTTGCACAAGGGAGTTGCGACTTTTGTGGAGCGATACAAATTTTGATTCGACTAGGAAGAGTGCGCCAAATTCACTTCGATTGGTCGAAATGTATCGATCTCGACAACGTGCGGCTCGTGAACGAGGCGATAGGCTTCATTGACCACAGACGCGTTCACAAATAGCGTTCCGTTGGCAGTTATTTGCCCGTGGCCACCGTGAATATGCCCAAAAATATTAAGCCTGGGCCGGATCTCTTCAACTGCTCTTGCTAGTTCCTCGCAGCCGAGATGAGGGGTAGAAGGAAGCGATTTGTCCAGTACTCCGAAGGGCGGTCCATGTGTGACCAAAACGTCCGTGCCTTCGGGAATCATCTGCCAATAACGCCGGATTGCCGCGCCGCGGGCGACATTGAATGCCCAATTATTGAATTCGGGCTGAACAGGAGATCCCCAGATCTTTAGACCCGGCAGTTCCGTACCGGAGTTTTCGAGATAGATGGCGTTTGTGAGCAGTTCCTTCGCTGCTCCAGGATGGCGCTCGAACATCAGATCATGGTTTCCTGCAACAACAACCTTGAACCGATGAGGTTGCTGGCCTAGCCAATGATTGAAATCGACAATTTCCTTCGGCGTGTTGCCGGATGCCATGAAATCCCCTGCGTGAATAAGCACATCCCCATCCGGCACGCTCAATTTGCCGTGCTGGCCGTGGGTGTCGC